>CAYMUD010000008.1:0-26116 GCA_964393495.1 uncultured Clostridia bacterium
TTAGTTTTATTAACTATTATATTATCACAACTTCTTAGATAATTACAACGAGTATCATCGGAACATATAAATATTTATTTAATAATAATTATTGCTAATTAATACAAGATTTATCGATCATATTATTATATTATTTATCTTATATGCTAATTTCAATATTTTTTGCTATTTCATCTAGTATTTGTTCACTGTTAACCCATTTTTTATCTTTTGCTTTTGATAATTTCAGAAGATCTTTTGTAATTATCCCAGAATCATAGGTTTTTATAGTAGCTTTTTCTAAAGCATCGGCAAATTTTACCAATTCTTCGTTGGAATCCATTTGTCCTCTTTTTCTTAAGGCTCCCGTCCAAGCAAATATAGTTGCTATTGGATTGGTTGATGTCTCTTCTCCGTCTAAATGTCTGTAGTAGTGTCTTGTTACTGTGCCGTGGGCTGCTTCATACTCATAGGCTCCTTCAGGTGATACTAGTACTGATGTCATAAGAGCCAGGCTACCGTATACTGTAGCTATCATATCACTCATTACATCACCATCGTAGTTTTTGCAAGCCCATATTAACCCACCTTCTGATCTCATAACTCTCGCTACAGCATCGTCTATTAATGTGTATAAGAAAGTGATTCCTGCTTCTTTAAATTGTGATTCGTATTCTTTTTCGTAAAGTTCATTAAATATATCCTTAAATTTATAGTCGTATTCTTTTGTGATAGTGTCTTTAGTCGAAAATATTAAATCAGTCTTTTGTTCTAATGCATATTTAAAACAACTTTTAGCAAAGTTTCTTATAGATGAATCTAAATTGTATTCACCCATTACTACTCCAGGTTCTTGAAAATCGTAGATAGTTCTTTTTAATTCATTGCTGTTTTTGTCAGTCAAAACTATTTCGGCTTTTGTATCTTTAGGCACTTCAAGACTTACTGAAGCATAGATATCACCATAAGAATGTCTTGCTATAGTAATAGGTTTTTCCCAGGTTGGAACAAGAGGATCTACTGTATCTAGGAGTATTGGCTTTCTGAATATAGTTCCGTCCATAATTTTTCTGATAATGCCATTAGGACTTTTTGAAATTCTTTTCAAGTCGTATTCTTTCTTTCTATCTGTATTAGCAGTTATGGTAGCACATTTTACTCCTACCCCATACTTTTTTATAGCATTTGCTGCATCTTTTGTGACTTGATCATCTGTATCATCTCTAGTTTTAAGATGAAGGTCGTAGTACTCAGTTTTTAAATCTACATATGGTTCTATTAATTTTTCTTTTACCCACTTCCAGATGATTCTGGTCATTTCATCTCCATCCATCTCTACAATTGGAGTTTTCATATTTATTTTTGGCATATTAATCTCCTCTTTTATATATATTTTTTATTTACACAATAATCATAATAATTGGCCAAATAATAGCTTTTACTGTTAAAAATCTAGTTAGTTGAATCATCACTACTTCCAGAGCTTTGCAATCATGGGAATAAGCAAGAACTGTAATTGGTGTGATTCCCGCTGGAGCTGTAGCTAATAAGCATGTAAGTTCATCCCATCCTGTAATCTTCTTTATAATTCTAGAAAGCAGGTATGCTGTTGAAAACATAATCAATACAAATAGTATTAAATAAAACATATAGTCTCCTACGCTAACATTTTGATTTTTTACTATACTGGTTCCCACAGATATTCCTACACCTATCATTATAAATTTTTTATATTTTTGAGGGACAGGATAAAGGTATACGCCTGATAGGGAAACAGCTGCAATAAGAAATATAGCTCCTATTAAAGGACCTCCTGGTACACCCAAAGTATCTGCAATAATAGACCCTATTAGTCCAATAGCTAAAGTATATAAATATTTATGATTCTTGGTTTTTTCTTTTTTATTTATATTTTTTCTTAGTATAGAATTCTTTATGTATTTGGCTCTTCTTTTAACTCCAGATGTATAGCTTTCTTTTTTTGTATCTATACCGTGAATTTTAAGGAATATTGGTACTACTACAAGCATAGTAATTATCAATCTTGATAGTTGAAAAATACTTACTATAGTTATATCTGCTCCAACAGAGACAGCCAACATGGACATTTCTGATACCCCTGCTGGGCTGGTACTTAAGAAAGCAGTAACGGGCTCTACACCTTTGAATTCTTTTAAAAGAAAGCCTAATCCAAAGGATATGAAGAAAGTCCAAATTACCATTAGCACTGCAGGTTTAGATAGTTTTTTTATTTGCTTTAAATTATCTCTATTTACACTTATACCAATATATACTCCTAGTAAGGACTGAAGAATGAAAAGTATTCTACTATCAAAACTATGTATTTCTACTCCCATAAAAAAGGCTGCCACTATAGATATCATAGGTCCTATCAATGCTGATGAAGGTAGTTTAACAATATAAAACACAATATATCCTAATGTTCCAACTATAATTAGTGTTAGTAAATCAATCATAAATTTCTCCTTGAATATGACTATTTTCTATTTAATAAAACCTATTTTTCATATTTTTTAATTAATCCTTGATATAATTCTTTATCTAGTATCTCATGCCTTTCTCTAGAAGTTACCATAAGCTCATCATCACAACCGTTAGTTGTACCATTTTTATTCAAATATTCAAGGATTCTTTGAGTTCCTAGTATTTGAGCTTTAAGAGTTGCATTTGCATAAATTACCATCTTATACCCTAATCTTTTTATTTCATCATTAGGTATCATCGGAGTTTTTCCTTTTTCCACCATATTTAATATGGTAGGCACATTAATTCTTTTAGGAATTTCTGCTATTTCTTCTATGTTTTTTGGTGCTTCAATAAATATCATATCTGCTCCAGCTTCAGTGTAAGCTTGAGCTCTTTTAATAGCTTCTTTAAAACTTCCCGTTGCTGATATAGCATCAGTCCTTCCTATTATAACCATATCCGAATCTTCAGACCCATCTCTGGCTGCCTTGATTTTGGCTACCATATCTTCTATAGGTATAACTATATGGTCTTCAAAATGACCGCATCTTTTTGGATTTTGTTGGTCTTCCATCTGTATTCCTGCTATTCCTATTTTTGAATATTCTTTGGCTGTTCTATAGACATTTATAGGTGCACCGTAGCCGTCATCTACATCTGCTATTACTGGGATATTAACTGCATCATTAATTCTTTTAGCTATTTGAAGATTTTCATACATAGTAACTAGATTGTAATCTGGAATGCAAAAATTCATATTTGCAATACCTGCCCCAGTAGCATAAACTACTGGAAATCCAGCATTTTCTACTAATCTTCCAAATAAAGCTGTAGTAGCTCCAGGGGCTATTATTAATTCGTCTTTTTTTATTAATTGTCTGAGTTTCGTTGATTTTTTTATCATGATCTTCTCCTTGAACTAATCAAATTGCTTTAATTAATATTAAAGAAAACGGCATGATAAAGCCGTTTTCTAAAATAAATTATTGGTTTTTGTTCTTAATATAGTTTAATTTTCCACCTGCTTTAAGAACTTTTCTATCTATTTCTGATACTTCTAACTTTAAATTTATTTTTTTAGCTTGGGTTTCAGCTTCTACAGTTTCATTCATTATCTGCTTTATTAAATTATTAATTTTTATAGTATCTCCTCGATTTATAGTGTCGTAGTCTTCTTTGTTTTCAAATACTAGTGGTATTATTCCAAAATTTATTAAGTTTTTCTTATGTATTCTTGCAAAGGATTTGGCAACAACAGCCTGAATTCCTAAATACATAGGAGCAATAGCCGCATGTTCTCTGCTTGATCCTTGGCCGTAGTTTTCTCCTCCTACTATTACAGATTTTTCAGCTTTTTTAGCTCTATTTACAAAGTCTTCATCAATTACTGAGTAAACATATTCAGATATTTTAGGAATATTTGATCTTAGAGGTAGTATTTTAGCTCCAGCAGGCATAATATCGTCGGTTGTTATGTTATCTTCAGTTTTCATAACAATTTCACATTCAAGCTTATCTTTTAAATCTTCTTTAATCGGCATATCTCCAATATTTGGACCTTTTACTACTTCAACTTCTTCATCTGACGGCTTTATAATCAAGCTATCGTCTAATATATAATCTTCTGTCTCTATTACGCCATTTAGTATTTCTAAACCTTCTGCTGTATCAAAATAACCTTTAACAGCACTAGCTGCTGCTGTCTCAGGACTAACTAAATATATTCCAGCATCTTTAGTACCACTTCTACCTAGGAAGTTTCTATTTGAGGTTCTAAGTGATACTGCACCGGATTTAGGTGATTGACCGATACCTACACAAGGACCGCAAGCACTTTCTAATATTCTTGCTCCTGCAGATACTAAATCGTTGAGTATACCGTCTCTTATTATCATTTCAAAAACTTGTTTTGACCCGGGTGCTACACAAAGACTTACTTCTTTATGAACTTTTTTTCCTTTTAGTATTTTTGCTGCTCTAGCTATATCAACATAAGATGCATTTGTACAGCTTCCTATAAATACTTGATCAATTTTTTTATCTTTAAAATTTTCAACCTTATCTACTAAATCTGGCATGTGGGGTTTAGCTAGGAGTGGTTGTAATTGGTCTAAGTTTATTTTAATTATCTGATCATACTGTGCATCTTGGTCTGCTTTTAATTCTACCCAATCTTCTTCTCTTCCTTGAGATTTCATATAATCTTTAGTAACTTCATCGCTAGGGAAAATGGATGTAGTAAGTCCCATTTCTGCTCCCATATTTGTCATTGTACCTCTTTCTGGGATTGAGAAATTCTTTATTCCTTCACCGGAATACTCCATAATTTTATTTACTCCACCTTTTACTCCTACTTGGCTTAATAGATATAAAGATACATCCTTAGCAGATACACCTGGATTTAAAGTGCCTTCCAGCTGAACCTTTATAACTTCCGGTACAGTTAAACTGAATGACTCCCCTGCCATTGCTAAAGCAACATCTAATCCTCCAGCTCCAATAGCTATAGAGCCTAGAGCACCAGTAGTTGGTGTATGGCTATCTGCTCCAAGTAATGTTTTTCCTGGAATAGCAAATCTTTCTACATGGAGTTTATGACATATTCCATTTCCAGGTTTAGAACAATATATTCCGTATTTTTCAGCAACTGTTTGCAGAAATAAGTGATCATCGGCATTTTCAAAACCAGTCTGAAGAGTATTGTGATCTATATAACTTACCGATAACTCTGTTTTAACTTTTGGAATATCCAGTGCTTCAAAGGCTAAATATGCCATTGTACCTGTTGCATCTTGGGTAAGAGTTTGATCAATTTTTATGGAGATTTCTTCTCCTTTTTCCAATTTGCCCTCTACAAGATGCTCCGCTAGAATTTTTTCAACTATATTTTTGCTCATTATTTCCTCCTGATTTTTTATTGTTTTACCTGATATACTTTATCTATAATAGTACCATCTCTGTATTCAATTAGACCTACAACTTTATCTGTGTATTCTACTTTTTCTGGTTTTCCAGTGATTTTTTCAGCCATATCTTTAAGTTCATTGATATCCATTATTTTCACTTTGCTTTCTTTTAGTTTATCTATTATATCTATTCTATTTGGATTAACTGCAACTCCGTGATCTGTAACTAGTACATCTATTGTGCTGCCTGGAGTTATTATATTTAACACCTTTTCTTTGACAGTTGCTATTCTTCCTCTAACTAAAGGTGCTACTACTATACATACTTCTGAACCAGCTGCAGTATCACTATGTCCACCGGAAGCTCCTCTGAAAACTCCATCTGAGCCTGTTATTACATTTACATTAAATTTAGTATCTATTTCTAAAGCCGATAAAATTACTACATCTAATCTATTTACAGAATTTCCTGTGTTTGAGTAATCTGCATAGTATGATGCATCTATTTCAAAGTGATTTTTATTTTCTTTTAAAGAAGAAACTGCTGACAAATCAAAACTTTGAACATCCATAAGTTTTTTTATGAATCCTTCTTCATGAAGTTTAACTATGTGTCCGGTTATTCCACCAAGAGCAAAGTCCGCTACTACATTTTTCTTAATCATACTCTCTTTTAGATATTTTGTGACTGCTAAAGATGAACCTCCCGATCCAGTTTGAAAAGAAAAATTATTTTTCACTATATCTAAGGCTTCAATTATTTGAGCAGTTTTTTTAGCAATTAAAAGTTCTTTTGGGTTAGTTACAGATCTCGTAGCTCCAGACATTATTTTTTCTTTTATTCCTACATTTTCTATTTCTACTACATAATCTATATCGTAGGAAGGTATAGAATATGGAAGTGCTACTTCTTCTGTAAGATCATCTGTTAAAATTACAGCCTTATCTGCATATTTTGCATCTACCTGTGCATATCCTAAGGATCCACAAGGGGATTTTCCTTGGAATCCATTTGCATTTCCCTGTACATCACAGTGAGGCGCAGCTATAAAAGCTACATCTATTTTTTCATCTCCTGAGATGATTGCTCTGGCTCTACCACCATGGGATCTTATAATTACAGGTTCTTCAAGTATTCCTGAAGATATATCTTTCCCTAATTTTCCTCTTAAACCACTTGTGCATATTCTTCCAATAAGTCCTGATTTGATATATTGGCCAAAATGATCATGGGCTGAAGTTAAAGAACTTGGAAATATAGTTAAGTTTTTAATTCCTTTATTTTCTAGTATCTTCATAACCATATCCCCTACTAGATCTCCATTTCTAAAATGGTGATGAAAGGATATAGTCATAGAATCTTTAATTTCTAACTCATCAATAACTTTTTCTAAATCTTCTCTAACTTTATTTTTTCTTTTTATTTTTCCTTTATCTTTATAATCTATTTTATATTTATCCATTTCCAACTCCAATTAATTGATTTTTGATAGTTCTATAACTCTTCTTGCTCTTTCAACTATAGGTTTATCTATCATTTTTCCATTTAATGAGATAACTCCAGATCCTGATTCTTCTGCTCTTTTTATAGCATCAAGAACTTGAAGGGCATCTTCATATTCTTCAACTGTGGGTGTAAATACTTCGTGTACTATTTCTATCTGTCTTGGATTAATTATTGATTTACCATCAAATCCTAGACTTTTTATATGTTCAACCTCTTTTCTAAAACCTTCCATATTTTCTACATCTGAATAGACGGTATCTAAAGCAGCTATACCTGCACTTCTTGCAGCATTTAATAGCTGGCATCTTGCAAATAGTAGTTCTGTACCTTCTGGAGTTCTTTTAGTTTTTATGTTAGTTACATAATCTTCTGCTCCTATAGCTATACCAATAAGTCTATTGCTTGATTTAGCTATAGACATTGCATTCATAACACCAGTAGCTGATTCTATAGCAGCCATCATTTTTGTCTTGCCTTTTTCTATTTCGTATTCTTCTTCAAGTTCCCCTATTATTCTTTCTACTTCTTCTACATCTTCAGCAGTTTCTGTTTTGGGAAGTCTAATTACATTTGGTTGTGCTTTTACCATCATTTTTAAATCTTCTTGACCAAATTCTGTATCTAAACCATTTATTCTTACTACTGTTTCTATACCTCTATAATCAACATTTTGAAGAGCTTCACTTACTAAAAATCTTGCAGAATCTTTTTCTTTTAGTGAAACTGAATCTTCCAGGTCAAACATAATAGAATCTGGTTTATATATATATATGTCTTTAATCATTGAAGGCTTACTGCCTGGTACGTAAAGCATAGTTCTTCTCAATTTACTCATCTGAACCTCCTTTTGATGATCTATATAAGGCGGTTTTAACTCTAGCTTTAATCACAAAATCCAGAGCACCTTTGTCATTTAAGTTTATGCAGGCTTTTTCTATTCCATTTTCATCAATTATTTTTTTTACTAATGCTATGATTTTTTTTCCAAATTGTTCTTTCACATCGCTTTTTAAATTAATTTCTAGATCTTTATCCCAAGGTATTATTTCTACCATAATATCACTTGATTCCATAGTACCGGATATAGCTCTATTTAATAACTTCATCTAGTCCTCCTTTGAAATATAATATTTATATGTAGCCTCAGGTACAAGTTCTTTGATTTGTGAAATGTTACCTTCTTCGGCTAGCTTTCTTACTAATGATGCACTTATTGCTTTTTGTTTTTGTTCAAGTCTTTCTACTTCTGTTATTTGTATATTATATAAAGGTAATATTTCTTTCATTTTTTTATTGTAAAAAGAAGTCAATTCACAGTAGGGCTCTTTTCCTACATATCTTTTTCTTATATTTAATTTTTCGGCTATATATTTACCAAAAAGCTTTAAATCAAGGTCGCAGTAGTTATTAATCCATTCATCTACATTTTTTGAAAAATATGTAGGGAAGGTTTGGGATGATATTATGTAATCTCCACCTTCTATAATCTTCACATTTTCAAGGTGTTTTGTGCCTTCTTTAGCTAGTTTAAGTCTTGTCTTAAAAGGTACTTTAGACTTATCTTCTGACACTATAAATATATATACTTGTTGGCTTTCCTTTGCTGCCTTTTCTATTAGATACATATGACCTTTTGTTATAGGGTTTAAATTCATAACTATTGCTGAAGATTCTACATTTGCTAGCTTATTATCTGAAATTTTTTCTAAATATTTTTTAAATTTATTCTTATTATTTTCCATTAAAATAATATTTTTTGTTTCACATATAGTCTCAAATCCTAGGCTTTGAATAATGTCTTTGTTTTTTATTTTTGTTATTATAGATAAGTCGTAAATATTCTTTTCATATTGATATCTTATAATTTCACTTATAAGTGTATTCATTAGGCCTTTTGATCTGTAGTTTTTATCTACTCCAATACACTTTATCAAATTTTTTTCTGCTGATGCTGTGGCTACTATTTTCTTTCCATCTAAAATATTTATAGTGATATTTGTATTCTCGTCAAAATTTAGGTTTAATGTTCTTAAGAATTTAGAAGTTTTTTCTCTCCTTTTTTTGTTGTTACTCAATATATATTCTTTGGAAAAATTTTCAAACATAGATTGCCTCCTATTTGACTTTTAGTTTTTCTAAAACTATAATAATTATATTGCTAAGGAATGTTAGTTGAACTTTCACCTATACATTATAATCGTATATAGTTGAACTGTCAACTAATTTTAAGGAGGAGGTGTATCTTTGAATAAAAAAAGAAAAATTGTTCGAGAAATAGTTTCTATTTCCCGGTGTATTTCATTTATTCGAAACATTGAATTTAAAAAATATGATTTAACTAGGGGTCAGCATAGTTTTCTAACAAGAATTATGGAAAACCCTGGTATAAGCCAAGAAGAAGTTTCTTTCTTGCTCCGAGTGGATAAAACCACTTCTGCTAAAGCTATAAAAAAACTTGAAACCAAAGGTTATATTATGAGAAAGCGTTCAAGCGAAGATAAACGACAATGGTGCCTTTATCCAACTGATAAATTCAAAAAAATATATCCTGATCTTGTTGATAAAATTAATAAAACTGCTGAACTAGGAACTTCAAATTTTACCGAAGATGAAGTCGAAACTCTCCATAATTTAATTGCAAAGTTTAGAAAAAATGTAGATAAAGAGTGGGTAGACATCAAAAATGTTTTAAAATAAAGGCTCAAATACAAATGTTTAAGGTTAGGGTAATCATAACATTTGTATTGAGCCTATTTCTAATCTGTATTTATATTTATTGCCTTTTTAAATTTATAATTTAAATATGTAGAAACTATGAATAAGTCTACAAATATAAACCAGTGATACCAAGCTAAATCATTGATAACAAATATAAATAGAATTAAATAAGTCCAGAAAAAAAATTGACCTGTAACACTCATTAGGTTCCAAGCATGAAGTCCTTTTAATCTTTCAGACTTTGCATATACAGTAGTGTAATTTTTCCACAAATCAAATCCAAATACAAACAGAGATATCACTGTATATGCAATAAATACCAGAAAGTCATAATCTAATAAAAAAGATAATACAAATGTAATCAATAATAATAAAATCCAAACAATCTTTATTTTTCTATTTAAAATCAAATAAATCAACCTACTTCTTTAATTTTATAATTCTAACTATTTTTTTCTGCAGCCTTTAATTTAATCATTGCCATTACTCTAGGTCCTACTATTGATACTATAGTTGCTGCTATAAAAAATATTGTAATAGGATCTGATGCGAATATAGTAAAGTCTCCCTTTCCTATTAGCATAGCTTGTCTGAAGGATGTTTCAAACTTAACTCCTAAGATTAAAGCTAATACAAAAGTAGCAACAGGCATGTTTAATTTTTTAACAAAATATCCTATAATACCAAAGGCTGTAATTATTCCGAAATCTAACATTGAATAAGTTAGGGAATACGTACCTATAAATCCTAATGTAATTACACAAGGCAAAAGAATTTTAGGTGGTGTTTTAAGGATTTTTATAAGTTGTGTTGCTAAAGGAAGATTTATAAATAGTAGTATTATATTAGCTATAAACATACTAGCTACAACCGCCCAAGCTACATCTCCTTGACTTGTAAAAAACATAGGTCCAGGTCTAACTCCTATCATCATAAGAGCTCCTATCATAACTGCTGTAGTTCCAGATCCAGGTATTCCTAAAGTAAGCATAGGTATTATTGCTCCAGTTGCAGCAGCATTATTAGCTGCTTCAGGAACTGCTAGTCCAACTATATTTCCTTTACCAAATGAATCAGGATCTTTATGTAATCTTTTTTCAGTAGAATAAGCAACCATTGTAGCAATTGTAGCTCCTGCTCCAGGTAATACCCCCACTAAAAAACCTACTGGCGTGGATCTAAGTATAGGAATAATACACTCTTTAAATTCATCTTTAGAAAACCCTACCTTACCCACTTCAATTTCAGATTCATGTCTTTCATTTTCTTTAAGATAAAGTAGATTATCAAAGTTAGTATATACTTCTCCTATTGCATAAAATCCTATTATCAATATTAGGAAATCTATACCTTGGTAAAGTTCTGATATTCCCATAGTAAATCTTGTAGTACCCGTTAAGTGATCAGCTCCAATTGTAGCTACCATTAAGCCTATGAAAGTTGCTAACATTCCTTTAAGCATATTTCCTCTTGATATTGTAGATGTTGCAACTAATGCAAAAAGCATAAGCATAGTGTATTGTTGGGGGCCAAATTGAATTGCTAAATTTGATATTGGTTGAGATAGTATAGCTAAAAATATTACTGCTATGATACCACCTATAATTGATGCAACTGCTGACATTGCAAGAGCTTCTCCTGCTTTTCCTTTTTGTGCCATTGGATATCCATCAAATGTAGCAGCTATTGCTCCACCATCTCCTGGTGTATTTAATAATATAGAAGCCCTCGAACCACCAAACATTGCTCCAAAATATATTGAAACCATTGTAGCTAATGCAGTAGTAGGGTTCATTCCAAAAGTTAAAGGTATCAAAATTGCTATACCGGTAGCTGGACCTATACCCGGTAGCATACCTATAATAGTTCCTAGAAATCCACCAAAGGTTATCCATATTAAATTACTAACAGTTAAAATTGCGGTGAATCCTCCGGCTAAATTCGTTAATATTTCATTCATGTCTAACTCCTTCTATTAAAATGGTAATATTCCTCTTGGTAGAGAAATTGTGAATATTTTTGCAAAGATGATATAACATATTACTGGGAATATAATTCCAATAATTAAATTAATAACTCTTTGACTTTTTCCTTTGTTTAATGTAAAAAGTATTGATGTAAGCATAAATATTGTGGATATTAAAAATCCAAGTTTATTAAATATCCATATATATATGATAAATATTCCTGTATATATACCCATGGTCTTTAGGACTTTTGGATCAAATTCTATCGTATCAGCTCTTTCACCTTGAATAAATCCACGTACTAGTATAATTATTGAAAACACAACCGCCCCTAAGGTTATTAAAATTGGGAAAACTGTAGTTCCTGCAAAGAATATCTCTGAAGGATTTCTTAAGTGTGTTATACCATATCCGTATATAGCTGATATTATAAGTCCGGTTATACCTATAATATTATTTTTTTTCATAAAATCTGTCCTTTCATTTTTTAAAAAGATATTAATGAAATAGGGATCGTTCAAATTGGACAATCCCTATTTTGAATTTATTCTGCCATTAATCCTGACTCTACTACAAGTGATTCATATAATTCTATTTCTTCTTCCCACATTGCTTTTGTATCAGCACTGTTTCTGTAGTAGTTTGTCCATTCGTTATTGTCTAAGATTTCTTTCCAATCATCTGTTGCTATTGCTGCTTCAATTAAGTCTTCCCACCATTGAATTTCTTCTTGAGTCATATCAGGAGATCCAAGTATTCCTCTCCAGTGTGGAAATACTATATCTATACCTTGTTCTTTAATTGTTGGTATGTTTGAGAATTTTCCTTCGTATCTTTCATCAGCTGTTATACCTAAACATTTAAGTTTTCCAGCTTCAACAAACTCAAGGCCTTCTAGAGCTCCAGTAAAGCAAGCATCATAGAATCCTCCCATAATTCCTGTAAGAAGTTCGCTAGTATCTGTTGCAACAATATTTTTATCAAATTCAGCTACATCTATACCATATGCTTTTGCAGCTGTTAGAGTAGATAAGTGGTCATCATTACCTTTTCCAGGAGCTACAGCAAATTGTACTGCACTTGGATCTTCTTTAACTGCATCAAATAATTCAGTTATTGAATTATAAGGTGAATCTACATCTACAAATACTCCTATCCATTCATTTGTTAGTGTTGCTATAGGTGTAACGTCATTAATTGTAGGTGCATCTTCCATACCTAACATATTGTTTAAGTAAATGTATGAAGAATCCATTGCAACTTTATGTGCATTCTTATCATCAATAAGTCCATTCCATGCTACTGATCCTTTTCCTCCAGGCAAGTTTGACACTACAACGTTTACATCTCCTGCTAAATCGTTATCCTTGATTACCTTTTGAAGAGCTCTTGCTGTTGAGTCCCATCCACCACCTGGACTGGCTGGCGCTATTATTTCTACAGTGCCTTCTGTAGGGAATGTTGCGTCTTCGTCAGAAGAACCACATCCAACTGTTAAAGATAATACCATTACTAATACTAAACCTAAAATAATTATTCTTTTCATTTTTACCTCCGTGTATTTTATTTATTATATCTTACTTATCAGTGTAAACGTTATTCCTTAATATATTTTTAATGAAATCTTAAAATTTATTAAGATTTATGAAAAAGCATTCAATTTCTTCAAGAAATTGAATGCTTTTTTAAATAATTTTTTTTATGATATTATCTATCTTAACTAAATCGAAAGGCTTTTGAATATATTCTTCTATTATTTTTTTATCTTCTTTATCTAACTTCTTCCCTTCAATATATATTATCTTTACATCAGGGAATTTCCTTTTAGTCAGTCTGGCAATTTTTATACCACTTAACAAACTGTTATCATCGGTAACAATTAAGATAACCGGCTTTATTTTTTCATTTGAAATCATTGCAGTATAGGTTGATGGGTTTAAGTAGGTATTCACATTATAATTCATCAAAGATCTTTCTATGATTTCACTTTCATTTCTGGAAAAATTAACAATACATATTTTTGATTTTTTAGAATTTCCTTCATTTTTTGTTGATGCAGCTACTTTTTTCACTTCATTTATGTTTAACAAAGGAAGATATACGTAAACTTCAGTACCTTTATTTAATTCAGAATCAATATATATTTCTCCTTTATGCTTGTAAATTATATCTTTAGCTACTGAAAGTCCAAGCCCTGTTCCTTCTCCTTCAATCTTTGTTGTATAAAAAGGTAAGAATATACTATCAAAATCATCTTTATCAATTCCCGGACCATTATCACTTATTTTAATCTCTATACATGCGCTTTTCATTCTTGTTCCAGGCCGATTAACCTTTTGAACTTCCCTTAATTCCACCTTTAGTACTCCTTCTTTATCTATGGCTTGTATTCCGTTTACAGCAATATTTACAAATACTTGAACTAATTGAGATTTATTTCCATAAACATACAAAGGGTCTTTTTCTAATTTGCTTTCTATAATTATTTTGTCTTTAGCTGATGCCTTAATTACTTTTAAAGTTTTATCTAAAACCTTTCTTATATCAAGGTCTTTATAAGAATCGTAAGTTTTATCTTTTCTTCCTATCATAAGTACCTGCTGTATTAACTCTTTTGAGTGTACTGCAGATTCATTTATTACATCAATATCACTAATACTCATATTAACACTTTCGTCGTCATCTTTTTCTTCTTTTATTAATTCTGTAAGTCCAATGATGGGAGTGAGTAAATTATTGAGTTCGTGAACTATACCCATGGTCATATATCCCATAGTTCTATACTTAGTATTCCTTTCTAAAAGTGCCTCTCTGTTATGCAAATCTTCTAAGGCTAAATTGAATCTTTTCAATTGAACTGCCTGCTCTTCTAATCTTGTTTTATTGCTAACAAGGTAATAAAGAATACCCATCAAAATAGCTAGCGATGTTGTAATAAGACCTGCAAACAGTATTAACCTATTATTTATACTACTTATTGTATTATAAACATCATCATAATCCCAAGTCATTGAAATTATCCAATAATCATTTAGAAAATAAATTGGTGTGTATGCAGAAACAAGTTCTTTTGTAACTTTTCCATTTTCGCTATTATGTACAGAAGTATATATTCTTGCATTAGTTTTCCCTATAAGTTGGTCACTAAGAACACTTCTAAATTCACTTCCTTCTAATTCAACATAATTATCAATATTTTCTAACAAGCTATTTCTACCTATATAATTTTCTTTGCTGTGAAGAAGAATATTTCCATATTTATCCTTTAAGGTAGGTAGGGATTCAACTGGTATTTCATAAGGTGAAAGGATTTTATTATATATATCACTCAAACTAACTGTAATAACTATTAGATCCTGTTGACCGTTTTCAGGAAGACTTTTAACTCCAAAAGAAATAATATATTCATCTTCATTCACGAGGTATATATCTATTTTATTTGCATATTCCGCTGGAATAATTCTATTGCTCATAGAACTTTTTGCATCCCTTATTATCTTTTTATATGTATCATCGTTAATTAATGGTTCTGCTAGGTTATATGCATCATATTTAATATCATTGTAGTTTTCTATATAAGTTACAGACTTGACAGTTACCTGCTGTTTAAATGCAAAGTTTCTTATAGTTTCTTCTGCATTATCTCTATCGTGAGTTATTGCATAACTTAAAAATTCAAGGTCGTTTCTTATATCATAAAAATAATGACTCATTGCTTCAGAAACATAGTAAAGTTGATTTAATAAGCTTTGCTTTTCACTTTCTGATGTTATACTTCTACTTTCTGTAAAAGTATTTGTAAGCATAGAAAAAAACAGTACAATAATAATTGTACCAATTGAAATAATTGTTATTTTATTAATAAGAATTTTACTTAATCTTTTCTTTAATTTTTCTATTTCCATTTTTCTCCCTTAGTTAAACCTTTTCCTATATTTTATTATATGATATACTGTATGAATAAATCAACTGATTATTTTATTAATAGGTGGTAATATAATGTCAAATAAAAATATTCTCATCGTAGATGATGATAAAAACGTTAGAATAACGATAAGAAGAGTACTTGAAAAAGAGAATATGACCTGTACTGAAGCTTCTTCAGGACAAGAGGCTTTAAGTTTATTAGAATGCTCAAATTTTAATCTTGTGATTCTTGATATAAATATGGATGACATGGACGGTTTTGAAGTTCTTTCAACTATGCGCCGTTCAGGTATTAATACTCCTGTAATATTTCTAAGCGGAAGAAGTGAAGATTACGATATTATATTGGGTTTGGGATTAGGTGCTGATGATTATATAACTAAACCCTTTAAACCAAGAGTTTTTAGTGCCATGATTAAAGCCGCTCTCAGAAGAAATAAAAAAACTAATATAGATTCATACATAGAAAAAGGCCCTTTTAAATTTGATACAAAAAAGATGAAAATATACAAAGAAGGTAATGAAATTCAATTGTCTTCAAAGGAGATTCTCCTTATGAAGTTTTTTATGGAAAATGAAGGCATAGTATTCACTAAAGATCAACTTTATAATTCTATTTGGAACGAAAATATAGTTGGTGATAATACAATAATGGTTTATATACATCATTTAAGAAACAAGATGGAAGAGGATCCAGCTAATCCTAAGTTTATTAAAACTGTTTGGGGATTAGGATATAAATTTCAATGCGAATAATCAAATTAACTTTATAGTTTTGATGATTGGTAATTAATAAACACTTAAATTATTTCAGTGATTTAAATATTATCACTTTAATAATTTTATTTTTTTGATATTATATATATCGTTTTACTGGAAAGGAATAAACATGAATAAAAAAGAAATATGCTTATATATAAATAATGCCGCTGTAAAATCTCTACTTTACGAAGTTAGTGTATCTCCCAAACCTGGATTGGTAGATAAATACAATAATGGTTCCCATAAGGATATGAATATGCTCACTTTTATAGATAGCTCTATTGCTTTAAATAGTTATTTTTACGACTGCTGCCAAATTTCTCTAGATAATAAAGACCTAGCTTATGATGAGCTTTTTAATCTTTTGAGAATAAGAGGCATAAAGGCTGATAAAGACATGTTGAAAGCTACAAGAAATATAAATACCCACAAGGGTGCTGTTTTTTCTTTAGGATTGCTTGCTTCTGCTGCTGCACTAATTTACTCACAAAATAATAGTTTTGATTCTGAAGCTATTTTTTTTGAAGCCGGTGAAATATGCAGGCATTCTTTTTTAAAGGATTTCGAAAAAATAAATCCAGATACAAAAACTAATGGTGAAAAAGTATTTTTGAATTACGGTATAAAAGGAATACGTGGTGAAGCTGCTTTCGGATTTCCAACTATTAAGGATGATTCTCTACCTTTTCTAAAATCTCTTGAAAAAGAAAAAATAGATTTTAACGATAAATGTATAATGACTCTTTTAAAAATAATGTCTGTAGCCGATGATACTAATATAATAAGCAGAGGATCTTTAAAAGAGTTAGAATATGTAAAGAAAAAATCTAAAGACATATTAAAATTACCTTTAGATTCTCAAATTAAAGCAGTATTTGATTTTGATAAGGATTTAATAAATAAAAATCTTAGTCCTGGTGGTTCTGCTGATCTACTGGCAGCAACTTTGCTAATTTATTTTTTAGAAAAGAGTTAATTTTCTTTTCTTAAATATTCATCTATAAGTCTATCTATTTCTTCTTTTACTTTTTCTTTGCTATGTAAGTTGTTTATTCTACAGTTATATGTATCTCCTCCACAAATGATACATATTCTTGGATTAAGTTTTATATCCCTTCTACTTACAGGAACACCTTCCTTATATATATCAACATCGAATATTCTACCTACTTCTTCATTTTCTTCTATTTTTACAGCTTTTTTCTTTAAATTTTCAGCTTTTCCTTCCAGTGAGCATAAAATACTAGGACCATCGTATCCCTTTAATTCTATGATTTCTATAATCTCTGTTTCAAATTCTTCTTTTATCAATTTTTTTAAGAATTCAAATATTTTTTCGATTCTATTTGAATTTTTATTGTCTCCAGGATAATTTATTTTAGCTGTTAGAACAGGGTTTTTGTGCTTTTTTGAAAGTTCTAAAATTATTTTGTATCGATTTTCTCTGTCATTTAAAATTTTATTGATATCCATATTTCCCTCAATTGTTATTTTTTACAATAGCTAAAACCTTTTCATTTTATTAAATACTGTCATTTACACTTTGTAAAGACCAATACAAGATTTTACTAAGCTTTGATCCTAATTGCATTTCAGCGTATTATATAATAATTTCAAATTTTTTTAAAGCCAAAAACATTTCTTTTTTAAATAAAAAAGATTGAGAAATATAAATACTATACAAAGTTAAGATATTTATATTTCTTTAGGTAAGTGTATAGGATATCCGTTTACTCCGTGGGCTGCTTCATGCAATGCTTCTCCTACTGTTGGATGAGCATGAATAGTGGTTAATATCTCATCTATGGTGGCTTCTAGTCTCAAGGCTAATGCTCCTTCTACTATAAGTTCTGTTGCTTTAGGCCCTGCCATATGCATCCCTAAGATTTCATCTGTAGAATTATCTACTATGAATTTTACCATGCCTTCTGTTTCTCCTAGTATTAAGGATTTGGCATTAGACATAAGAGGAAATTTTCCTACTGAATAGTCTATGCCTTTTTCTTTCACCTGTTCTTCTGTCAAGCCTACTGATGCTACTTCCGGTTTAGTATATACACAGTAAGGTACTGTTTTGAAATCCATTCTTGATATATTTTTCATTATATTTTCTACAGCTGCCATACCTTGAGCAGAAGCCGCATGAGCTAGCATTACTCCTCCTGTACAGTCACCGATAGCGTAAATATTTGATATATTTGTTTGAAATTTTTTGTTTACTTTTATAGTTCTGTCGAATTGTATTCCTATATCTTCTAATCCAATATTATCAACAACGGCTTTCCTTCCAATTGATAAAAGAACTTTTTCTGTTTTTATTTTTTTCTCTCCTTCAGGAGTTGAAGCAATTACTTCTACTCCTTGTGAGGTTGGATTGAATTTTTCTACTTTTGAGTTGGTGAGTATCTCTACTCCTACATTTCTAAGTTCGAAGTCAAGATATTGAACCACTTCTTGGTCCATATTTTGAATTATCCCCGGGAGCATTTCTATTATGGTAACTTTTACTCCTAGTCTTGAGAAGATGCTGGCAAATTCACATCCTATAACTCCTCCACCAACTATACAAAGGGATTCCGGTAACTTTTCCAAAGATAATATTTGACTACTTGTCAAAATATTTTCGCCATGGATTCCCGGTATTGGTAGTATAACGGGTTTTGATCCTGAGGCTATTATAGCTTTATCAAAATCAACAGTATCTTTTGTATCATCATCCTTTAATACTTCTATTTGATTTTTTGAAATGAATTTTCCTTCTCCAAATATTACTTCTACACCGTAGCTTGCAAGAACTCCTTCTACTCCCCCTACTAAGGATTGGGTTATATTTGTTTTTCTTTCCATTAATTTCTGCCAATCCACTGATAAATCTTCTGCTTTTATTCCTATTTTTTCTCCGTCTTTTTTAATTGTGTGATATAGGTCTGTGGTGTTGAGGAGGACTTTAGTCGGAATACATCCTACATTCAAGCAGGTGCCTCCAATGTATTTTTTCTCTACTAGAGTAACTCGAGCACCTAATTGAGCTGCTTTTATTGCAGAAACATATCCTCCTGGTCCACCTCCTAATATTAGTATTTTCATCTTTACCTCCTAAAGCATTAATATATTTGGATTTTCTATGAATTCTTTTAGTCTGTTTAGAAATTGTGCAGCTACAGAGCCGTCTACAACTCTATGATCTGCTGTAAGACTTAAAGTCATCATAGGTATGAATTTAACTTCTCCGTTGACATTCACTGCTGTTTCTTTAATTGTATTTATTCCAAGTATTGCTACTTCAGGTTGGTTGATTATTGGAGTGAAGGATTCTATATTGAACATTCCCAGATTACTTACTGTAAAGGTACCACCAGTCATTTCATCCGGTTGTAATGTATTAGTTCTTGCTTTTTCAGCAAGTTCTTTAATATCTTCAGATATGGTTTTAAGTCCCTTGATATTTGCGTATTTGACTACGGGAACTATTAATCCTTCATCTAATGCTACTGCTACTCCTATATTAGTGTAGTTTCTTTTTATAATTTCATTTCCTTCAACGGAAGAGTTGAGAATTGGGAATTCTAACAATACTCTAGATACTACTTTAACTATAATGTCCGTATATGTTATTTTTTTAATAGGCTTTAGTTTATCTCTTAGTCTTTTCATTTCTCTAGTATCTACTGTAAGATTGTAGTTTACTCCTGCTGATGTCTTTTGACTTTGAGACATTCTTTCTGATATTACACTTCTCATGTTGGTCATTTTTTCTCTTGTTTCTTTTGGATCAGCCATTTCTTTAAGCATTTGGAAGTTTTTATATCCAACCACATCATCTTTCATTATTCTTTCGGATTTTTCTATTTTATTTATATCTACTCCTAGATTTTCTGCTACTTTTTTGGCAGTTGGAGATGTTTTCACCTTTGGTTTTTCTTCTGGTTGGTAATCTTCTACATCTTGTTCTGATATGGCTCCTCCCGGTCCTGTCCCTTCTACTTTGGATAAATTTACTCCTAATTCTTTTGCCAATCTTTTAGCTTTTGGTGACGCTTTTATTCTTTTACTTGATGTTTCTGGTTTTTCTTTTTCTACTTTTGCATCTATCTCTTTTACTTCTTGGTTTTCGTCAACTTTTACTTTTCCGGATCCAGCTTTTGAAATTAAATCTGATATATCTTCATCAGCTCCAGCTAGTATACCTACAGGTTCTAATACTTGTAATTTTCCGTCTTTATGTATGATTTTTCTCAAAATACCACCTGCAGGTGCTTCTACTTCATTTGTAAGCTTTGACGTTTCTACTGCAAATATTTTTTCTCCTTTTTTTACTTCTTCTCCTTCTTTTTTAAACCATTCTACAATGGTTCCTTCTGTCATTGTAAGGCCTAGTTTAGGCATAACTAATAATTGTCCCATATATCTTCCTCCAAGTATTTATTTTCTTTTAAAAAAGCCTTCTTTTACTGCTGCTTCCATAGTTTTCCTTACATCTACATGTATTGGTCCACTACGAGTTATTTTAAAGTCAAATTTGTCACCTATATTAAAAACTATCTCTCTTTCGCCATCTGCTGCTATGATGCCTTTATGGTTAGCTTCCCAATCAATTGATTGATTTATTTGAATAATTTCTAAATCTTCTGATGATAATTCTGCAATCTTTCCTGCTGAGACAGGTGCTAGAAATTTGTTTTTCCCGGAGTTTATATTCAGCACCGCTCCATAATCGTCTCTTTCATCTATATGTTTATTCACCCCTACTATAGCTGAAAAGCCTATAGATGCCGGGTGACAGTTGGAAACTATGATTTTTTTGATGTTAGCTAAATCCCATATAGCTTTTGAGCCTATATATTGTTCATTGGATATTACAGCATCCATAAGACATATATCTATAAATTCTCCGTTTTTGTATATTTCTATAATTTTATCTTTTTTACAACTTATATTTTTATCATAATCTTTGGATGCAATAAATGCTGCTGCTATACCCACGGTAGTACCTTCAAGCATTTTTGGGTATGCATTGTTTGTTCCTGTAGATACTCCTATTAGAGGTACAGTTTTAAGATATTTCGCAGCTAATCTGTTGGTGCCGTCTCCACCTAAAACTACTACACATCCTAGTTTTTTTTCTTCCATCATTTGGGCTGCTTTTTCTGTATCTTTTGGTGATGCTTTTATCTTCATGTCTAGAACTTCTATTTCTACATTTAATTCTTCAGATAGGTTTAGTTTATCCTGAACCTTATAACCCATCATATATGAATCAGGCATAATGTATATTTTATCTACACCAAAGTTTTGAGCACCGAGAATTATTCTTTCAACAATATTTACTTTTTCGTTGTTATCGATAACCGTTGCATGGGAAACTAATCTTCTTATATCTTTTCCTGATGCAGGGTTAGCTATTATTCCTATGGTAGACATATAATTCTCCTATCTTTAAGACGGGGTTTTTACACCCCGTTAATTTTTTTATACTAATTTTTTAACTGCTTTGACTATGTCTTCTACTCTTGGTACTACGTAATCTTCAAGTACTGGAGAGAATGGTATAGGTACATTTAGAGTTCCTACTCTACCTATTGGTGCATCTAATTCATAGAATAATTCTTCTGCAATCATTGCTGCTATTTCTCCAATGTATCCGCCTCTTTTTACTTCTTCAGATACTAGTAATACTTTGTTGGTCTTTTTAAGAGATTTTTCTATAGCTTCTTTATCTAAAGGATAGAGGGATCTTAAGTCTATTACTTCTACATCTATTCCTTCTGATTGAAGTTGTTTTGCTGCTTCTAGAGAATCATACACCTGTTTAGCATAGGTTAGTATAGTAAGGTCAGTACCTTCTCTTTTTACCTTTGCTTTTCCAAATGGTATTGGTTCTATTTTATCAGCTACTTCACTTTCCATAGCATAAAGTACTTTGTGTTCAAAATATATTACCGGATTGTCATCATCTATTGCTGATAGCATTAATCCTGCTGCATCTTCTGCATTACTAGGATATACCAGCTTAAGTCCAGGTACATGAGTCAACCAGCTTTCTAATGATTGGGAGTGCTGAGCCGCTGCTCTAGTACCTGCTCCTCCTGGTAATCTAACTACCATTGGTAGAGCGATTTTTCCTCCAAACATATATCTCATTTTAGCTGCTTGATTAACAAGTTGGTCCATACCTACCGTAGCAAAGTCAACAAACATTAACTCAGCTATAGGTTTTAATCCTGTTGCTGCAGCTCCTACAGCTGATCCTATTATAGCTCCTTCGGATATAGGTGTATCTTTTACTCTTTCTCCACTAAATTCTTCAAACATTCCCGCAGTAACACCAAAACATCCTCCAAATTGTCCAACGTCTTCTCCGAAAATAAGGACAGAATCATCTTCTTTCATTCTTATTTTCATACCTTCTCGTATTCCTTCAGCATATGTCATTTTTCTCATATTACTTAACCTCCTCTACGATATTTGAATAAACATCTTCAACAGAAGCTTCAACATCTGGGAATGGGCTTTCTTTTGCAAATTTCACTGCTTCTTCTATTTCAGAATCTAATTTATCGCTCATTTCTTTCATTTTTTCTTCTGAAACAACATCATTTTCAAGTAGATATTTTTCCATTCTTGGTATTGGATCTTTTTCCAACCACTCTTCTAATTCTTCTTTGCTTCTATAGTTTACTGGATCACCTTCAAAATGACCTCTATGTCTATAGGTTTTACATTCTACTAATGTAGGCCCTTGCTTCTTCCTTGCTCTATTTACTGCTTCTCCTACAGCTTCATATACTGCAAATACATCATTACCATCTACTGTAACTCCCGGGATGTTGTAAGAAACTGCCCTATCAGAAATATCTTTGATAGCCTGATGAAACTTTTGACTTAATGATATACCGTATCCGTTGTTTTCACATACAAAAACTACTGGAAGCTTCCATATACTTGCAAGATTTAATGCTTCATGGAAAGTACTCTGATTGGTTGAACCATCTCCGAAGAAACATACACAAACCTGGTCTGTACCTCTGTATTTAATACTTAATCCTGCTCCAGCTGCAATATTGTGTCCTGCACCTACTATACCATTTGCTCCTAGTATACCTTTAGTAGCATCTGCAATATGCATTGATCCACCTTTACCTTTACAGTATCCTGTTTTCTTGCCGTAGAGTTCAGCCATCATAAGTTTTAAATCTCCACCTTTAGATACTATATGACCGTGACCTCTATGGGTACTAGTAATATAGTCATCATCATTAAGATTTGCACAGGCTCCCGTTGCCACTGCTTCTTCTCCAAGGTAAAGATGAACAAATCCAGGAATATCTCCTGCCGCAAATAATTCTTGGGCTTTTCCTTCGAATTTTCTAATTGTAAGCATGTTTTCATACATTTTTAAGATTTTTTCATTTTCTAATTTCAAAATTATTCCTCCCTTTTTTATATATTAATTGCTTTGGTAAAAATTAGTCTTACTTTCTTGAAAGTCCTCCTTTACTTTTAAATTTCTATGTGTGTATATACATTGCAAATAATATACCAAAAATATATTTTTTATTATCCCTTTGAATTAGGGGGCTGTAGAGATTCCTAATATTTTCCCAACTTGGGAATTCCCATTTTGAGATTCCCAACTTGGGAAAATAGGACATAAAAAAAACCTCCAATGAGATAATCTGTTTTAAATTAATTAGATTATCTTCTTTGGAAGTATAATGTCAATTTAGTATCGGTCTTATTTCCTATTTGTATGCTTCAGTATTTATATTATATTTTTTAATTTTTCTATATACTGTGGATTTTCCAATATTAAGTCTTTTTGCTGCTTTTACTACATTTCCTTTTTCAGTTTTTAATGCTTCTTCAATGTATATTTTTTGTAAATCTTTTAAATTAGAATTTTCAATTTTTATTTCTTTTTCCTCTTTAAGTCCATTACTACTTCCAGCTCTTACATATTCATCATCACTTATATAAAATTCTCTCTGTATATAGTGCCTTAGTTCTCTTATATTTCCTCTCCACTGGTTTTTATTGATATGCTCTATAAAATTTGGGGAAAATTTCTTACTAGTGCTGCTTTCTTCATTCAACTGATTAAGAAAGTACTTGGCCAGTAAAGCAATATCTTCTTTTCTCTCTCTAAGGGGAGGTAGTATTATATTAATAACATTAAGTCGAAAAAACAAATCTTCTCTAAAGGATTTTTGTTCAATTTCTTCTTTTAAATTTCTGTTTGTAGCAGTTATAATTCTTACATCAATATTTCTTTCATATCTGCTTCCAATTCTATTTATTTTATTATTTTCTATTACTCTTAAAAGCTTTGACTGTATTTCTAGTGGAAGTTCTCCTATTTCATCTAAAAAAATTGTTCCCTCATTTGCAAGTTCAAATTTACCAGGCTTTCCTTCTCTTGATGCTCCTGTGAAAGATCCTTTCTCATAACCAAAAAGCTCACTTTCTACTAAATCTTTAGGCAAAGCTGCACAATTTACAGCTACGAAAGGTCCGCTGCTTCTTCTGCTGTAGTTGTGAATTGAGTGGGCAAATAGTTCCTTTCCTGTTCCAGACTCTCCTTGTATCAATACTGTAGAGTTGGTTTTAGCAATTTTTTTTGCAAATTTAATAATTTTAGCCATTCTTTGATTTTTAGTTAGTATACTGTCAAAATCATAGGAAGCTTTGTATCCAGCTATGTGAGAAACTACCTTTCTTACCTGCTGTGCTTCTTTAACAAAAAATACTGCTCCAGTCACCCTGCCAGATATTTTAGTAGGAGAAATGTTTAAAAGACATTCGTGTTTGCTATTTTTAAAGTTTATAGTATAGTCGCTGATCCTTAAACTCTCACCATTTTGAAAAACTTTGTTTTTTATATCTATATCATCAAACATTTTTTCTATGTTTATGCTGTCGAATTCCCCCCGATCTGCATTAAATATTTCCAGAATTTTTTTGTTTGCATTAGTGGTTCTAAAATTTTTATCTATAACAAATAATCCATCTATAACTGAATCCATTGCTGTTTCTATTAATTCATATGATGCTGTAAGGTCCATTTGTTTTTCGATTATTTTAGCTGCATAGGTTACTATTCCAAAAGTATGTATATGGTCATCTTCTACACTTCCAGAAATATCTAAACATCCTATTATTTCTCCCAGGCTGTTTCTGATAAGAGCAGCACTACAGGTCCAAGGATGATGGGACTTGCAGAAATGTTCCGCTCCCAACATATGTATATCTGTCTCTGCAGCTAATGCTGTCCCTATAGCATTTGCCCCAACGTTCTTTTCGTCCCAGGTGGTGCCTCTTATGAATCTCAGAGAGTTATGTTTTTTATGAATACTTTCATTTTCCTTAACGTGTATTATTACTCCATTTTCGTCAGTTAGCACTAAACTGAAACTAGTTTCTCTAATTATACTAAATATATTTTCCATTACTGGATCTGCTATATCTATAAGATTTGCTTTTCTTTCCAAAATTTCATTAAGTTCTTCTTCAGGAAGGATATCCCCATATCCTCCGTTATAGTCAACTTCATATGCTAAACATCTATCCCAAGCTTCTTTTACTAAAGGTCTAGTGTCCTCTGAAAGTTTCTTATGTAAAATGTATGATTCCCAGTTTTGTTTTAGTTTTTCAATTTTATTTTTCATAAATAACCTCCAGAAAAATGTATAAAAATAGACTATAGTATTATTATAAAGGATTATTTAAAAATATTCTAATAATTAAATATTTAACAGATTATCCTTCTTCCATTAGAATAAAAAATAATGTATATAGTTTTTCAATGTGAAATTTTCAAGAATGTAAAAAAAATCGAAGCCACGGCTCCGATTTTTATTGCTCAA
>CAYMUD010000009.1:0-6436 GCA_964393495.1 uncultured Clostridia bacterium
ATCCTTAGTTGTTTCTGGATTCATTTCTGTTACTACATAAAACCAGGAAATTAGAGCGGCAAAAAGACAAATTACAATAATAATAGCTTTATCTTTACTATTCTTCATCTTTATGCCTCCATTTCTCTATTAATCTAACTTTTTCTTCAGTTTTATATATATCTTTAAGCAGCTCTCTTAATTCTTCTATATTTATATCTCTGTATAATCTCCCATCTGAAGAATAAGATATAAAACCTTTTTCTTCAGAAATTACTACTGCAATACTATCTGATTTTTCAGTTATTCCTATAGCAGCTCTATGTCTCGTACCAACATCTTGGCTTAGCCTACTATTGTCTGTCAAAGGCAAAAAACAACTGGCTGCTTTTATTTTATGATCTTTTATAATTACGGCGCCATCATGGAGAGGGGTATTTGGTATAAAAATATTTATAAGTAAACTGTTAGAAATATCTCCATCTATCTTTACACCGGATTCAATATATTCATTAAGACCAGTTTTTAATTCGAATACAATAAGTGCACCTATGCTCTGATTTGACAATGCTGCACAAGCTTTAATTATTTCTTCCATTATTCTTTCAGTTTTTTTCACAGAACTTTCTAAAAAATTAAAAGAAAAGAAAGTTGTTCTTCCAATATACTCCAATGCCTTTCTTAATTCAGGTTGAAATACTATAACGATAGCGATTAATCCTACTTGAAGAGTATTAGTCAAAATCCAACTTATAGTATAGAATTTTAGAGCACTTGATAATCTAGTTATAATAACTATCATAATAATACCTTTAAGTAGCTGTTTAGCTCTAGTTTCTCTTATAAGCATATATCCTTTGTAGTAGGCAAAAGCAACGATTGCTATTTCTATAAAATCTACAATTCTAATATTTGAAAGTGTTGTTTTTAAATATTCCAATAGTATCACATCCAGATTAATTTATATTTATGTTCATTTTATCCATTGTATTTTGGTATGAATTATTCATTCTTGTTTTTAACTTTTCTGACACAGAGTTGTTTTCTAAATAGTATTTTATTGGTAAAACATCATAATCATATTTATCATTTAACTTTATTCTATTTACCCAAGTTGGAATGTATTCAATTCCTTTTAATCTAGTTTTATTTGTCTCCATATCTTTTTCTATTTCCAAGTTTATTAATACTCCATCCTCGGTAAAATAAGTATTTACATTTGGATATTCATGAACTAAGGTTTCATATCTTTGATTTGATATGAAATTTCCCATAGAGTAAGCAATAAACTTTTTCTCGTTATCAATTTCTAAGGTTTTAGAATCTTGAACTACATGAGGATGGCTGCCTAATATAATATCTACACCATTATTTAGCATCATATCAGCTAAGTTTCTTTGAACAGCTGAAGGATCTCTTTGATACTCTCCTCCCCAGTGCATAAATGCTATGATAACATCCGCATTATTTTCCTTTGAGTATTCTATATCCTCTTTGATTTTTTTTTCATCTATTATATTAACCATATATCCAAGTTCATCTTCTGTTAAGTACTGTTCAAGACCGTTACATCCATAGGTGTAGGCTATTACAGCAACTTTTATGTCCTTTTCTTCTAGTATTAATACTCTTTTTTCTTCTGGACTGGTTCTTGTTCCTATATGAAGCATATCTCTTTGATTAATTTGATGAATTGTTCTTATTATGCCTTGTTTACCCATATCAATGCTGTGATTGTTAATAGTTGATAGCACATCAAATCCTGCATTTTTTATTGCATCTAAGGTTTCATCCGGAACATTGAAAACAGGCCATGCCTTATATACATTTCCATTATCCAAACCAGCTGTAGTTCCTTCAAAGTTTCCAAAAGCGATATCTGCTTCTTCAATAAAAGGTTTGATTTCCTCAAAGAAAGGATTAAAATCATATGTATCAGTAGATTCATCATATCCACCCTTTATTTGACTCATATGAAACATTATATCTCCTACTGCTGATATTTTAATGGATTTAACTTTTTCTTCAACTTCTTTTTCTTCTTCTGGTTTTTCAGCGGAAACTTCTTCTTTGTTTTGTTCATAAGGATCTTCTTGTCCTTCAGCTTCTTTATTATTTCCTATAAAAAAATTTACACCCCAGGCTAAGATTATTATTCCTAGGACAATAAGACTAACATTTAGAAATTTATTTTTTTTCTTTTTTCTTGCCATTTAATTTCTCCTAATTATTTCTTACTTCAATATTATCTTAATATGCAAAATATTGCAATTTAAAATGATTAAATTTTAGTTAATTAATGCATCCTTAGATTTTCCTATCAAATCATATCTTCCTTCTGAAAGTAGAGCTTCTTTTACATATTTGTAATTATAAGCTTTATTATACTGCAAAAGTGCTCTTTGTAATCTTTTTTCGTGAAAAGAATTTGGTATATGTATTTTTTCCATTGTTCTTGGATCCAAACCAGTATAATACATACAAGTTGATAAGGTTCCTGGAGTTGGATAAAAATCCTGCACCTGCTCCGGTATGTAACCTAAATCTCTTATAAATTCAGCTAATTCAATAGCGTCTTTAATGGTTGAACCAGGATGACTTGATATAAAGTATGGAACTGCATACTGATCTTTTTTTATTTCTTTATTAATTTTATAAAATTTATCTTCAAATTCTTTATAGAGTTCAATGCTAGGTTTGTTCATAAGTTGAAGCACCCTTTCCGAAACATGCTCCGGAGCTGTTCTAAGCTGTCCACTTATATGATACTGACATAACTCCCTGAAAAATTCATCATTATCTTCATACATTAAGTAATCGTATCTTATTCCAGATCTAACAAATACTTTCTTAACACCTTTTAGCTTTCTAATTTCTTTAAGAATATCTAAATATTCTTTATGACTTACCTTTAAGTTGCTGCATTTAGGATTTATGCATTCTTTATCTACACAAACACCATATTTTTTCTGTTTATCACAGGCTCTTTCTCTAAAATTTGCAGTAGGTCCTCCTACATCTGTTATATAACCTTTAAATAAATCTAATTTACTTATAATTTCTGCCTCTTTAATTATTGATTCTTTACTTCTTTTTTGCATAACTCTTCCTTGATGAAATGCTAAAGCACAGAAAGAACAGTTACCATAACAACCTCTATTTGCAGTTATACTAAACTGAACCTCTTCTAATGCCGATATACCTCCATCTTTTTCGTATATAGGGTGGGAGGTTCTATTATAATCTAAGTCATATATATCATCCATCTCTAATTCACTTAAAGGTGCTGATGGTTTGTTAGCAACGATATATTGATCACCGTAATCTTCTACTAATATTTTTCCTGATATACTGTCGGTATTTTTATGTTGAATCATAAAACTTTCTGCATACCTCGCTTTTGATTCTTTAATTTCTTGAAATGTTGGTAAAGTTTTATATTTATAAAGTCTATCCAATTTTTTTATTTTAAAAACTGTTCCATCAATATAAGTTATTTCCTCTATGGGAATTTTTGATTCTAATGATTCAGCTATAGATATTATAGCTTTTTCACCCATTCCGTATACTAGTAAATCCGCTGCTGAATCCAAAAGTATAGACCTTCTAATAGTGTTAGACCAATAGTCATAGTGGGCAAATCTTCTCAAGCTACTTTCTATTCCACCAATAATAATAGGAATATTTTTATATGCTTGTCTAACTTTATTTCCGTATACAATTACAGCTCTATCAGGTCTGAGTCCAGACATATCATTTGGAGAATAGCTATCTTTTTTCCTTCTCTTTTTAAAAACTGTATAATGGTTAACCATTGAATCAATATTTCCTGAAGTAATTAAAAAAGCTAGTTTAGGTTTCCCTAATTTTTTGAATTCATCTAAATTATTCCAGTCTGGTTGGGATATAATTCCAACTTTATATCCATATCTTTCTAGTAATCTACTTATTATAGCTGTACCAAAAGAAGGATGATCTACATAAGCATCACCTGATACTATAATAAAGTCTAGGATGTCCCAATTTCTTTTTTTCATATCTTTTTTATTTATTGGTAAAAAATTCATTTTATCACCTTTTAAAATTATAACATAAAAATCTTCTATATAAATAAAAATCTCTAAAATTAGAGATTTTTATTTATATGTTATTAATTTTTCCTTTATTAAAATATCTAAGTCTATATATTGAAAATTAGGATATTCTTTTTTGTTTTCTGTGATTTTCTCATAAAGGATTTCAATACTCCTAATTATCTCCTCTTTTTGATTTTGACAAACTGTAGCTTTAACTACATTTTTTCTAATTAAATCCCTTATTTCATCTGTGTCTTCATGTCCTATTAGAACTATTTCTTCATAGCTTTTATATTTGCTTAATAGTTTCCCTACGCTTCCAGTAAAACTATTAGTTACATATATGCCATTTATTCTATCTTTATTTTCTATTGCTTCTTTTATAATTTTCTCAATTATACTTCTATACTCTTCTTCTTCTCCATTTACAAGCTCTTTGTTTTCGATTATTTCAATAATCCTAACGTCTTTAAACTCATCATTTATTAGATTCTTAAATCCATCTATTCTATCCTTCATGCAAGATAGAATTTTATGAATTCCTATAATTATTATATTTCCTTTTCCTTTTAAGTACAAACCCATTAGTTTAGCTGCTATGCTTCCTGCTCTAATACTATCTTCTCCATTGAAAACTAATCTTTTTGATTTTGGAGAATCACTTATAAAGGTTGTTACTTGTATCCCTTTATCTACAAGTTTATCAATAGCATCTCCACATTTTTTATCATCGTAAGATATCATAGCAATACCATTTACATTCTTTTCTACCAAATTATCCAGTGCTTTTAGATGTTCATCTAGGTCATAAGATTTTGTTGTTTCGACAATTATTTCAACGCCAAATGGCTCCAATTCTTCTTGTACTTCTTCAATTCCCTTAAATACATCCTTCCAAAAATAATATTCTAGATAAGGAAATGCTACTCCAATTTTTATCTTATTTTTTCTATTAACTAAAGCCTTAGCAATTGGACTTTTTTTATAATTCAACTTTTTTATTGCTTCAATAACTTTTTTTTCAGTTTTAGAAGCTACGTTTCCCTTGTTATTTATTACTCTGTCTACTGTACCAGTAGATACACCAGCTTCTTTTGCTACATCTTTAATTGTTGCTTTCATAAAAATCACCTCAAAACAAATAATATGATAGATATTATCATATAACTTGTTTTTTTACAAAGAACCTCCCCTAAAAAGAGGAGGTTTTATATGTTTATTTAAAAGATTAGGAACCCTGCTGTTGCTACTATACCACTAAATATTAGTATAACTAGACAATAACCCATTATATCTTTTGCTCCTAGTCCTGCTATACCTAATACTGGTAGAGCCCAGAATGGTTGAATCATATTCGTCCAAGCATCTCCCCAAGCAATAGCCATTGCAGTTTTAGCTGCTGGTACTCCCAACGCCTTTCCTGCTGGCATCATTATAGGAGCTTGAACAGCCCACTGTCCTCCTCCAGAAGGAACAAAGAAGTTTACAATACCTGCACTTAAGAAAGTAAAGAGTGGGAAAGTAGTAACATTTGCCATATTAACAAATCCGTTAGAAATAACTCCTGCTAAAGATACACCAGCCGCGTTAGTTCCAACCATCATACCCATAATACCTGCATAAAAAGGAAATTGAAGTATAATCCCTGATGCACCCTTAGCTGCCTCAATTACTGCATCAATATATCTTCTTAACGTTCCGTGAAGTAATATCCCTACAAACATAAAGGTAAAGTTTACAATGTTAAGTCCTAATGAAAAACCATTTATAGCAAAATAATATACTATAAAAGAGAATCCCATAACTACTAATAGACCCCAAAGAATTTTACTATTTTCCATTTTGTCAGCTGGTGTAGCATAAGAAGCTTCAGTTTCTATTTCTTCTTCTAAAAGTTTCGGATCAACAAGTACCCTTTCTTCTTTTTCAGGATGCATAGCCTTATTAATAAAAGGCATTATAACTAGTATCACTAAAAATATAAATAAGTTCATTGGTGAGAAGATAGTTTGACTTGTAGGTATAGCTTCTGTTAATGCTCCTGCTGTAGCTGCTTCAAGTCCTTCAATGGATGCAACTTTCAATGGGATTGATCCGGAAAGTCCCCCGTGCCAAACAACAAATCCAGAGTAAGCTGATGCTATAAGTAGTCTGTAATCAACACCTTTAACTTGTCTTGCCATTTCTTTAGCCAATAAAGCTCCTATTACAAGTCCAAAACCCCAATTCAAAAATGATGCTGCAGTAGCTACGAATGTTGTAATTATTATAGCTCTTCCTGGTGTTTTTGCAGCTATAGCTATTGATTTAAGAAGCTTTTTAAATACAGGTGCTTGTGCCATTGCGCTACCAGTTACAAGTATAAGTACCATCTGCATAGA
>CAYMUD010000009.1:6536-25684 GCA_964393495.1 uncultured Clostridia bacterium
CAGGTGCTTGTGCCATTGCGCTACCAGTTACAAGTATAAGTACCATCTGCATAGAAAATGCTAGCAGATTCCAAAATCCTCCAGACCAATGTAGTACCATAGCTAATGGACCCTGTCCAGTAAATATTATACCTAAAATTAAAACAATGAAAGTAAGAATTACTGCGAATAAAAATGGATCAGGCAAATACTTATTAACTATTGCAACACAACCGTTAGTAAATTTTTTAAACATGATAACCTCCAATTTTTTATTTTTACAACTGTTTGACGACTTGCCACAGTTGTAATCGTTTACATTTTAATTATACATGCTTATTTTATTAAAATCAAGAGGTTTTTATCTAAATTTCGTTATTTTGTTATTTTTTTATCAATTTTTCAATTTAAATTAGTAAAAAAAAGAAGGCTCTCGCCTTCTCCTAGTTATTTTTTATTTACAATGAAAACTCTTCGGCTTTCTCTTCCCCTTTTAATACTCTTAAAGCACCTAAAGTCAAAGATTTCATTTCATTTTCTCCAGGCATTATTATTATATTTCCTAAAAAATCAACTCTTTCTTTTATAAGAGCAACTAGTTTTTCTGAATATGCCATTCCTCCAGTAATTATAACCGCATCAATTTCTCCTTTAAGTACGGTAGACAGCAAACCAATACTCTTTGATATTTGATAAGCCATAGCTTCATAAACAAGTTTTGCTTTTTCATTACCTTCTTTTATCATTTTTTCAACTTCTCGCAAATCACCAGTACCTAGGTGAGCTTTTAATCCGCTGTTACCTCTCATTTTTTTTGTTATGTCTTTTTTAGTATAATTATCAAAAAAACATAAATTCACTAAACCTCTTCCCGGCAAACCTCCTGATCTTTCAGGAGATAAAGGCCCTTCATCATCTGATAAAATATCTATCATTTTTCCATTTTTGTGCGCTGATAATGATATACCACCACCTAGGTGTGCTACTATAAATCTACATTCTTCATATTTTTTACCTAAAGTTTGGGCTGCTTCTATAGCTGATGCTCTCATATTTAATGTATGAGCTAAGCTTTCCCTTTCTATTTCTGGTATTCCTGTTATCTTAGCAATTGGCTCTAATTCATCAACTGCTATGGAGTCGTAAATATAAGCTGGTATATTAACTAGTTTTGATATCTCGTATGCTATTAAAGCTGCTAAATTAGAGGCATGTTCGACTCTAGGTTTATTTTTTAAATAATCAACCATTATATCATTTATAATATAAGCTCCAGCTTTTACTGGTGGAAGAATCCCTCCTCTTCCTACAACTGCATCTAAATTTTTAATGTCATAATTATTCTTTTTTAAAAAATCTAGTACAATTTTTTCTCTAAATCCAAATTGATCTTGTACTTTTTCAAATTCTGCTAAATCTTCTTCTTTATGTCTTAAAGTTTCTGTTAAAACTTCTTTTTCATTTTCATATAAGGCTATTTTTGTAGATGTTGAACCAGGATTAATAGACAATATTTTATACATATATATCCTCCTCTTTAAATCAAGTAGTATTTTTCAATACTCTTATAATATATTAATAAAATTATACCAGAAGAAATATGACATATCAACATATCTTTTTTCATTACTAAATATTTGCATAGTAATATTTAATTAATTTACTGTATTATATCTCATTACATATCAAAGTATGATCTTTATAAATATTTTTATTTTCTAAAGGGATTAATTCTGAATCTGAAAAATATCTAGCTACTAAAGTCCAAAATCCCATAACAATTAAAATTCCTATTATAACATAGAGTATTCCTTTTTTAGCCATTTCTACCTCCTATTTTACGAATCATTAATATTATACATAATTATTATCCTATTTAAAATAATAATTTACCTTTTAAATAAAAACCACTTGTGGCTATCTATTTCATATTTTAATTCGTAAATATCTTTTCTATCAGTCATACATACAAATACTAATCTTCTATTTCCCGCTAGTTTCTCTTTTTTTATATCTATTATTTTTTCTACTTTTATCTTTTTATCTTTATATTTGAATTTAAAAGGTTTTATATCTCCATTAATATTGAAAACAGCTATCATATCTATAGGATGGTTTAATAACTTCACCTGAAATTCTCCTCTCACAAAATACTTTTCATATCCGGATATTCTTCTGAAGGATAACCTCCCATTATCGGTTCTATTCCACTATCTATATAAGAAGCTCGAATAATTGAATAACTTCCGTATTTTTCTCTTATTTTATCTATTGTCTGGTCTAATTTTTCTTTTTCTAATCCATTTTTATTTTCAAAAAAATTTATCTGCTTATTATCTTTGTCTATAAAATCGCTAACTCTCACATTCATATGTCTTATTGGACTTCGGTCCCACAATTGGTCAAATAAATATTTTGCCGTATTTATTATTTTCTCAGTACTACTTGTGTAATAATTAATTTTTTTTTGTTTTATTTTATATTCAAAATTTTTATTTTTTATTCCTATAGATACAACTTTGCATACTTTATTTTCTCTTCTTAGCCTTATTGATACATTTTCACACAAACTCATAATGATTTTATATGCCACTTCTCTTTCTTCTACATCAAAGGATATGGTACTTCCGTTACCAATTCCTTTTATATCCTTTTCTTCACTAAAACCGGAATTATCAATACCCCATGCATAATCATATATTAATTTACCCTGGGATTTTAAAGATGATATCAGTAGGTTATAATCACAATTAGCCAAATCTCCTATAGTATATATACCTATTCTTTTTAGTTTTGGCCCAGTTTTTCTTCCTATCATAAATAACTCAGAAACATCAAGAGGCCATAATTTTTTCTTTATTTCTTCTTTATATAATGTGTGAACTTTATCAGGCTTTTCAAATTCACTGGCTTGTTTTGCAAGAAGTTTATTGTTTGATATGCCTATGTTTACAGTATATCCAAAATTTTCTTTGATTTTATTTTTGATTTGGTAGGCTAATTTTTTATAGTTTATATCTTTATCTGTAAAATTCAAAAAACATTCATCAATACTAAATACATCAACATCTGGAGTATAAGTATTTAAGAAATCTCTCAAACTTTTACTTGCTTTTATATATATATCATATCGTGGGCTTATAACCTTTAGTTTTGGACATGCAGTTCTTGCTTCTATTAGAGACTGTCCTGTTTTTACACCAGCTTTCTTTGCAGGTATTGATTTCGCAAGTACAATACCGTGTCTCTTCTTTTCATTTCCTCCTATAACTGTGGGAGTTTTCAAAAAGTCATTTTCTATTCCTATTTGATTGTAATATGCTGTGTGCCAGGATAAAAAGGCTGAATTGACATCTATATGCATTACTACTTTTGTATGTTTCAAATAATCACCACCGAACGTTTGTTTGGTTAAATTATATCATTTAATTTTGTTTTTGTGAAGAAAAAAAGAGAGGAAAAATTCCCCTCTTTTAAACTTTATATTTTCTATATGCTAAAATGGAGCAAAATTTTGTTCATTCCACCAATCTTTCATACTCTGGTCATAGGCTTTTTCAAATTGTTCCAAATGTACTTTTTCCCATTTGATTAAAAGGTCAAAAAGTTTTTTAGCTTCTTCTATCTCTGTTTTTTTCTTCGCTTCTTCATAAAAATCTACAGATGCTTTTTCTAGATTTATAGCTGTACCAAATATAGAAACTGATATAGAATCTTTGTTGAACTGCTTGTTTTCCCACTTAAATATTTTAGGTGAAGGCGGATCTGCTAGAAAAGCCAGTTCAAAACTATCTTTTTCTTCATCTTTGATTTTATCAAAAAGTTCTCTAAGATATTCAGAATGTTTTCTTTCTTCTTTAGCCAAAATTTCTAAAGACTTCTTTGCTTCTGAATCTTTTGCTTCTTTACTGGCCATCATATAGAATTCATAACCTTCTACTTCGTTAATAATTCCTTGTTTTATAACATTTAATTCTTCTTTTAACATTATACATACCTCCATTTCTTTATATTATATTTTACCCTGATTTATATATTTTATTCTTAAAACCTTATAAAAAAAGAAACTGCTTTTACACAGTTTCTAAACAATATCTTTTATTACTTCCCTGCTGCTAAATTCAAAATCTTTAGATAGGTCTGTTCTGTTTGATAGTATAGCCAAATAATATTTATCAATTTTAAACTTTTTTCTTCCAAATTTAAATTTAGTATATCCCATTTCTCTCACTATGTCTTTGTAAAATTCTAAGTGATTTATTACATCTTCCGATGATAAATGAAACACTCCATCTTTTTCTTCTTCGATAATATATCTTATTTGTTTAGCTATCCTTTCATCTGTATTTACACTTGAATATAAGTTTTCGTAGAGATAAACTCCCTTATTATTTTCTAAGGCTTTTTTTAACGCCTTTATTCTTGGAGACTCTTTTCCAAAAAGCATAGGTAATCTAACAATAATCAAATCGTCCTCTAATATCTGCTTCATTTCTTTTTCACAAGTTTCCTTGTATATTCCATATTCAGAACCTGAAATTGGTGGATCATCTTCGTAATATGCTTTAGTCGGATTTTTATCAAAAACATTAGCCGAAGAACAAAACATCATTTTTTTTGATGTTTTCTTTAAATATTTAGCAGCTTCAATATGGAATTTTAGTTGTTTATCATAATCTCCTCGGAGACAAGATATAACTAAATCCGCATCAGATTTTTTTATGATGTACTTTACAGAAGTAATATCATTGACATCAAATTTAAACATTTTTTCTTTGAATTCAGGATTAGGATTATTATAGTATGTACCTAATATCTCAAAATCTCCATCGAGTTCTTTCATTAAGCTTCTACCTACAAATCCACTTCCACCTAGTATAAGTATTTTTTTTATCATTTCTTTATCGCCTTCTATTAATGAATTATTTTTAACCATATATATATTCTAACATAAAATGTGACCTACATGTAAAAAAATATGGATTTTATACAAAAATATTCAAATTATCTTGAAATTTATTTCTTTTTGATCCAAATATTCTTGAATTTATCTATTATTTTTTCTAAAAAAGATTTATCTTTATCTTTTTTTTCAAATTTTATATTTTTCCCAAGCTCAACGTCAATAACCTTATAGTTATTATCTAACCATATTGCTCCGTTGTTATGTCTAGAATTAGACCACCATTCTTTATACTTATAAGATGACTCAGGTAGCTTTTCTTTTATTATTTTTTCAATTTCTAAATAAGTCAGCCTTATTTTTTTTTCTTCTGATTCTAGCAAATATTTTTCAAAAGGTTGATATTTAGTATTTTGGGTTTTTACTATATCATCTATAAAAGATAACTGTTCATAATCTTTATCATATTTAACTTTTTCAAATATTATGTAGTTGGATAAAACAACTTTTTTTACTCTCCAACCAGCATCCAACCATGCATAGTCATGATATTGTCCCCCATTTGACCAAAATGTAGAATACTTATAGGAATATGAAGGTAATTCATTGTTCATGATTTCTTCTATTTCTTCATATGTCAGTTTAATTTTATCTTTATTTGAAATTAAAAAATATTTTTTTAAAGGTTCATATTTGAATTCTTTCATATATAATCTTTCCTTCTTTTATTAAAATTATTACAAAAATCAGGCCTATATATTTAAAATTTAGTTCCCCACCCATAATCCACAATGGCTCTAAGTCAATTTCAGTAAAGGCATTTTGTGCTATTATACTAATAGAGTTGTTTCCAAAATGAAGAATCATTGCAGGAATTATTGAATTAGTTTTGTATACTACAAATGCAAATACCGCACCTAGAAGAAAAGTAGGGAAAATCTTTATTAAACTGAAATGCATCAAAGAAAATAAAAGTGATGAAATCAAAACGGCTATTATTACATTAGTTTTCTTTATCAGAGAAGATAAAATTATTCCTCTAAAAAAAAGTTCCTCTATTACTGCTGGAACTACTGCCACTATTATGACTTGCTGAGATAAAGTAGTCTGAGAAAAGATATAATCGAAAGATTCTATAAGTTCATTTGTTGACATAAACTTAGTAGCATAATATGTATATATTCCAGTTAATATAATTACTCCAATCCACAAAAGTATACCCCAGAAAAAAAATCTAATATTTTTAGGAGTATTTAAAAAATAAAGGTTTTTTATATCTTTTTTCATAATGATAATCATTGAAAAGCTAGGAGCAAAAATAGACAAAAACTGAGTAACAGGAATTCCATTAATTCCTAATATTCTAATTAGAATATTACTAGAAATAACAAATAGAATTAAAGTTGTAAAGTATAGTATAAATATTTCTTTTATGCTAAATACATCTTTCCCCATCAAAACAATCATCCTTACTTTTTTATAATAATATCATATTATTTTGATTTATTCTATAAAACAAATCCCTGGAACTTTTTATTGCTTTTTTCGTCTCATTTAATATATTGTAAAAAGGGATGGTATTATGTTATATTTTTTATTTTTTGTTATATATTTAATTATAATTTATTTTATTTTATTGTTTTATAAAAAAAACTACAAAAAAACAATTGTTGGAAAGGTTGAAGAAGTTAACAAAAATTTTATGCTCATTAACTCAAATGACAGAGTATATTTTGTTCAATTAACGAAAGAAACTTATTTTGATGGTGCTTCTTGGAAGGATATAAAACCATCTCAAACCTTAAGTATTGAACATACTGATCTTATTCCAACTTCTAATCATTATCAAACTTTTGGCAAAAAAATAAAGCCAGCTAACTAGAAAATACACCTTCAAATGCTAGTTTTCTTTTCTAACATTTGCGGTGTACTTCAAGATAGTTTCTTTTTATATCCAAATATATTTTAAATTATTTTACCATTTATTATAACTTTTTTAGGTTTGCTATCTATATTTCTTAAAGGATTTCCTTCAAATATTACTATATCTGCATCCTTTCCTTCTTTTATACTTCCTACCCTATCATCAATTCCGGTTATTTTTGCAGCATTAATTGTAATAGCCTTCCATGCTTCTTCTTCTTTTAAACCTGATTTAACAGCTAGTCCAGCAACTAAAGTAAGATACTGCAGCGGAATAACTGGTGAATCAGTTATTATTGCTATTAAAACTCCTGCTTCTTGTAGTATCCTTGGAGTGTCAAATGTTAGGTTTTTAAGTTCATACTTACTCTTTTCTGATAAACTAGGCCCTACTAAAGCAGCTTTGTTTTCTTTACTTAACTCATCTGCAATTAGGTGTCCTTCTGTACAGTGATCTAATGTAATATCAAGATTAAATTCCTTTGCTATTCTTAAAGCTGTAAATATATCGTCCGCTCTGTGAGCATGAGCCTTTAAAGGTATCTCCTTATCCATTACTGGTAACAAAGCTTCTAGTTTCATATCAAATTCAGGCTTATCATCAGGTTCTTTTTTTCCTCTTTCAAAATCTTCGTAGTATTTTTGTGCTTTAAATAGTGTTTCTCTGAGAATAGATGCTGTTGCCATTCTTGTAATAGGCGACTTATCCTTTTCGTTATATACTCTTTTTGGGTTTTCACCAAAAGCTATTTTCATTGCCGTAGGATACTTGATTATCATGTCATCTATTCTATTTCCATAGGTTTTAATTGCCGCAAAAGTTCCTCCTATAACGTTAGCACTCCCTGGGCCTGTAACAGCAGTTGTAACCCCACCTTCTCGTGCTAATTTAAATCCTTCATCCATGGGATTAATAGAATCAATAGCTCTCATTTGAGGTGTGACAGGATCTACACTTTCATTTCCATCTGCACCTTCAAATCCTATACCTTCTTCCCACATACCCAAGTGGCAGTGTCCATCTATTAAACCAGGTACTACAATGCATTCAGATGCATCAATTATTTCCACATTTTCATCAACTTCAATGTTTTTTCCTACTTTTTTAATTATTTCACCATCTATTAGTATCTCTCCATTTGTTATATCAGGACCTTCCATTGTTTTAATCGTCCCATTTTTAATCAAAATCATATTTACCCTCCATTTTTTATCATTAATTACATTATAACAAAAAATTTCTTCAATACATACTTTTTTAAATAATTTTAAAAATTTTATAAATAAGTATAATTATATATCTAAAGGGTATATAATTATATGTATAATAAATAATTTTCTCAAAAGGAGTGATTTAATGAATATTAGTTTAATCGGCTTTTATTTAAAACAAGTTGTATTCGCAGTAATTATACTCATTGTAGGATTATGGGCTATTAAATTTATAGTGAATTTAATTAAAAAAACTATGGAAAAAAAAGGTGTTGATAGAGCAATTATATCCTTTTCTACCAATCTTTTAAGTATTTTGTTGAAAATTGTTCTTCTTATATCAATAGCTGGTACCTTTGGATTCCAAACTACTACATTAGTAGGTATGTTGAGTGCCTTAGCTTTTGCAATAGGTTTAGCTCTACAAGGAAGTTTATCAAATTTTGCTGCCGGAGTTATGATATTGCTTTTTAAACCTTTTAAAATTGGCGATTACGTTGAGGCTGGTGGTCACGACGGTACAGTTCAGGAAATCGAAATATTTAATACTATTTTAGCTACGGTTGACAATAAAAAGATAATAGTACCTAACTCTCAAGTATATTCCTCGTCTATAACCAACTACTCTCATTATGATAAACGAAGAGTTGATTTAGAAATAGGTGTAGATTATGATTCCGATATTAAACAGGTTAAAGAATCTTTAGAGAATATTTGTAATAATCATGAATTAATACATAAAGATCCGCCACCTTTTGTAAGGTTAGGAACACTTGCAGATTCTTCAATAAATTTCAAAATTAGAGTTTGGACTGATACTCCAAATTATTGGGGAGTTTATTTTGATTTAACTGAAACTATAAAAGAAAGTTTTGATAAGGAAAACATTGAGTTTCCATATCCTCATGTAACTATAACTAAAAAACCAGAATAAGAATATCAAATCAAAAAAATCCAGGATTCATAAATATCCTGGATTTTTTATTTAGGATATGGCACTACCAAATAATATTGAATAATATTTTGCATTAAAATCATCGGATCTTGATACTAAAACTATAGGTACTTTAGCTCCCATTACAACTCCTGCTCCTATTCCATTAGCAAAGTAAGTTATAGATTTTCCTATTCCATTACCCATTTCTATATTATGAACTAAAAGTAAGTCTGCATCTCCAGCAACATTACTTTGGAATTTTTTGATTTCAGCTGCTTCTTTAGATACTGCTAAATCAAGAGCTATAGGCCCTTCAACTATTATTCCATCTTCAAATTCTCCATTTTTATATTTTTCTTTGATTTCTGCAGCTTCAACAGTAGCCTGCATTTTTTTATTTAGTTTTTCTTTAGCAGCTAAACAGGCAACTTTAAATTCTTTATAACCTAATTTTTGTGCAGCTTCATAGGAATTTTTTATTAACTGAATTTTGGTATCTGTATCAGGATAAGTTACCATTCCACCATCTGTGAGCATTAATAGTTTATGATAAGTTGGTATTTCATAAAGCATTACGTGACTCAACTGCTTTCCCGTTCTAAGTCCCCATTCCTTGTTTAAAACTGCTTTTAATAGTATTGATGTATCAACCAGTCCTTTAATTAGAAAATCTCCTCTGTTATCATTTATCATTTTAATCGCTATTTCTGCAGACTCTTCAAAAGTGTCTGCAGGTATTATTTCAACATCTCCTAATTTAAATCCATTTTTAACAATATACTCTCTAATTAATTTTTCATTTCCTACTAAAATAGGTTCAATAAGATCGTCATTATATGCCTGTGCAACTGCTTCTAAAACATTCACTTCTTCCGCAGAAACAACAACTAATCTAGATTTATTTTTTTTATTGATTAAATTTTTCAAATCTTTTAATTTATTCATTTTATCCTCCATTTATTTTAAATTATGCAAATATAAAAAGTACTACCCCAAGTAAATATACAGATGCAAGTAAAAGTTCTTCTTTAATTTTTTTATTTAAAAGAAAGTAAAATATGAAGTAAAATATTAGCAAAGACAAGGTTGCTCCTCTTATATTTTCAACAGATATGGCTCTTATAGAAAAAACCAAAGCTTTTGAAATTATTATACTTATTGAAATAATAAACATTACTGGAAAAAGTTTAACCATTCTACTGTTTTTAGAAAACTTAATTCTCTCTTCTAATGCTAACTGGCCGTAATAGTAACCATCCAAATACCCTTTTAGAGATAAAAATATTACAGCACAACTCATTATAAGGGTTCCTCCTATAGACAGTATGTATTCTCCTGTTAAAGCGCCATAAATAACAGCCATAGTAGTTAAGGGAGCAAGTACTGTTTGAGTTACTGAGTCTCCCATACCCGCCATAATTCCCATTAAACCTTCTTTAATTTCTTTTATTTGTCTTTTTGATTTGCCTTCTTCTTCTAATCTTATAATATAACCGTGTATAGGCGTACCTATATTTGGCTCTGTATTGAAGTAATCAGTATGTCTGATTATAGATTGAAATAATTTTTCTTTATCCTTTTTATAGATTCTTTTAAAAATAGGTACCATTGAATGAGCAAAGGCAAAACCCTGAAGTTTTTCATAGCTATAACAAGAATGAGTAAAATTCATCCATATAAACCAAGATTTATATAAATCCTGTTTTTTAATTATTTTAAACTTATTTTTTGGCTCTTTGATCTTTCTGTTTTTTTGAACGGATAAAATAGCTATTATAACTGGTATTAAATATGGATCAAATTTAAAAAATACACTAAAAACATAAAATATTGTAAAGAAATATATAGTGTATTTCCATTTGTGATTTATAGATAAAATAGCTCCCGATAGTATTATAAGTATAATCCCTGTAAAATTTAAATATTTAACTATATCTATGCTAGAATTAACTAAATATCCAACTCCTTTATATATTAAAAAAGATAGACTACCACCTAAAACAATATTGAAAATCAAAAGAGACATTTGAGGATAGTATATGTCATACTGATTGATGCTGTTTAAATCTCCCTTTTTTAAACCCTTAATACCTTCTTTTACATAATAGCTATTTAAATTAAGTCTATATCTCCAAAATATTATCCCTATAGCACTTACTGGATAAGCAATAGCCAAAGCTCCTACCCCTTGTATATTATAGTTTATAGCTATCATTGCTCCAATAATTCCCGCCAAGCAAGGATCTCCTCCTTTTAAAGAACCACCGGTAGATTTAAAACCAATAAAAAATATATTAATTATAGCCCCAACAAAAAAACCAGTAACAGCATCACCTAATACAATACCCGTAAGGAGTCCTGAAAAAACAGGTCTATACAAAGTAAAGTATCCAATTCCAAGAGTAAAGGAAGTGCTGTTACCAACATAATAAATTATACCTAATAATATGAATTTTAATAAAGTCATAAAAACAACCTCTTTAAATTAATTTTTCTATATTTATTTTACTATCCTCTGGAAGCATTTGAAGGTATATATTGCAATTTTTTTCTAAAAGATTTTTAATTGATTTCTTTTCTTCGCTGTTTATATGTACGTTTTTATATATTTTTTTACTATCATCTTTAGATCCTATATTTCCTATATTAATTTCACTAAAAATTTCCTCTTTTATCTGTATATTTTCATATACCTTTACTTCTTTTGATAAAATTAATATGTCTTCCTTAGTGCTATTCTTATAATACTCAATAAATTCTTCTGTGTTAAATATTTCCGTCCTATAATTATCTGGAGCCGCTTGCTTTGTCATCTCCGATAGAAAGGTATTGCTTCTTAATTCTTTATTTATTATTATAATAGTATCTACACTAATTTTGTTGAGCCAACCTATTGTAATCTGTCCATGAATTAATCTATCATCTACTCTTGCTAAAACTATGTTTTTCATTTTTATTTATGTTATCCTTTCATTTCTTTGTTTACATACATAATACTTTTTTTGCTATCTTCTATCATTGTTTTTACATTTCTATTTCTATTAACAAAAAATTCTAAAATCATGGGCATATTGAAACCTGATATAATATTAACCCTTTCTTTTGATAGGAAGTTAATCGCTATGTTAAATGGAGAGCCTCCATAAATATCTACAAATATGTATATATAAGTTTCTTCATCAATTAATGACTCAACTTCTTTTTTTACTTCTTCAATATAAGTATCTTCATTTATAGAAAATGCGTATGCGTTTTCTTGTTTACCTGCTATCATTTCTACGCTTTTTAAAATTTCTTCACCGTAGTTACCGTGAGTTATAATAATAACTTTCTCCATGTTATCCTCCTAATTTTTTAGTCTTATTTATTATAGCATATAAACTCATATAGTAAAATATAATTGAAAATAAAAGCCCTGTGATGTACAATTATACAACAAATAATACATAAGGAGATATAAATGTGCTGTGAAAAAACCGAAAATTTTAAATTTGTTCAAAATGAAAAATGCGAATACTTCCCCTGTCATAAAGGAATAAAAGAAAAAGAATTTAATTGTTTATTTTGCTTTTGCCCTCTATATATGTTGGGAGATAAATGCGGAGGTAACTATATTATGAATAATGGAATCAAGGATTGTTCTAATTGCAAAATACCTCACAGCAAGGGTGGTTATGATTACATAATGACAAAAATGGAAGAAGTTGTAAAAAAGGCTAGTAATTTCTAGCCTTTACTTTATTCCAGGTACATTTCCTATATAAAGCTCATCTAAATATTCCTCTCCAATGTTTTTTAATTTTATCAATGTCTCTATATCAGTAGGTGGTTCTTTCATCATATATGCAGGAAAGTATCTCGATAAGTGCAATGGAATTTTTCTATCTAATTTACTTATCCATTTTATTATGTTTTTAACATCCTTTACATTTCCTTTATCTCCACCAATTACAAGGGTCGTTACTTCTAAATGAGCCTTTTTATTTATAATTTCCAGTGAGTTAAGTACAGGTTCTACTCTTCCACCACATAAATCTTTATAAAAATTAGAATCAAATGCTTTCAAATCAACGTTGAAAGCATCTATATATTCTAAAAGTTTTTTAAGAGGTTCACTATTGATAAAACCATTTGTTACGCATATGGTTTTTAAATTATTTTCTTTTGCAAGTTTAGCAGTTTCTAAAACATATTCATACCAAACGGTGGGTTCGTTGTAAGTAAAGGAAATTGAAGGTATATTGTTATCTAAAGCCTTCTCTACAGCTTCCTTAGGTTCTACTATTTCATAGTAAGGATTTTCTTCTTTAGCAATTCTATAATTTTGGCAAAATTTACATGAAAAATTGCATCCCATACTACCTAGTGAGAAGGTTTTAGTTCCTTCCATAAAATGGTAAAGTGGTTTTTTCTCTATTGGATCTACCCCTAAAGATGTTATTTTACTGTAATTTAAAGATATCAATTTACCATTTATATTTTTTCTCTGCTTACAAATACCCATTTCCCCTTCACTTATTAAACAATTGTGAGGACATAGGGTACATTTAATTCTTTCATCTAATTTTTCATAAAACATACATTCTTTCATATAGACCTTCCTATCAAACAAATTATTTATGTCTTATAACTTTGAATCTCTCTACAACATAATCTTCATCTTTTTCAATTCCTGCTTTTCTCAACACTATGTTCAATTGCTTATCTACAGTTTCAACTCCTTCTAATTTTGGAAGTAGAACTCCTTTTCTTGATCCTTTAGTTACTATAACTCCATATATATTAGGATCTAACTTACTTATATCTTTGACTTCCTCTGGCTTTTCAAGAACATCTACGCTGTACTCTATTTCTTCAAGTTCTTCTTTATTAACAGGATAAAACCTTGGATCTCTAAATGCAGCACTTACTGAATTTTCTATTATTTCTTTTCCTAAAGATTCTTTAGTAGGAAAAATCGTACCTATGCATCCCCTTAGGTCTCCATCTTTTTTTAAAGAAACAAAGGCTCCTGCTTTTTTACTGTAGAAATCATTGCTCTTTAAATTTTCCGGTAGTTTAAGTTTTTCTCCTGTCTCTATGAAATGTTTTATACTTTCTTTAGCTAACTTGACATATTCATCTACTACTTCAAATTTAACACATCCGTATCCTACTCCAAAGGGTCCTTCATAGGAATATACTTCTGTATCCACTTTTAAATCTTCAAAGACACCTAATATAGTCTGAATAGACCTTAATCCGCACTCACCGGCTTCTTCTGCTAGATTATTATCAAAGTTTACTATTTCTTCAAATTTATTATCTTTTAAAAAAGTAATAAGCTGTCTATCAAATTTTTCTCCTTTTGGAGAGTATCCACTATAGGATTCTTTAGATAATCTATGGGACAAATCTCCACTTGCTATTACTAAAATTTTTCGTTCTAAAAGTTCCGATGCTTTTTTTATTAATTTGCCAAATTCGTATAATTTTTCTCCGGAAAATAAGGCATAGTTTATATGTACTAATTTAAAATCCAAATATTTTTTTCTAATGAAATATAAAGGTACTAGTACTCCATGATCTAATTCATGGTTTATATTATATCTATCAGCAGATTCTTTACTAAAAGTATATGTTTCAATACCCCTCTCATCTGCTAATGAGGAAATTTTATTCCCTAGTTTTACATCATTGGTTAATAAAAATTCTAAACTTTCATTTCCAAATTGATGAAAGTTACCGTAAAGAGTTTGATTTAAGTTTATTGATATTGAATTTCTGAAAAAATTTCCATGTGGTGTTATTATTACTATAGTTTCAGGTTTTTCTTCTTTTATATCATTTCCTATTTTATACATAGAATCTACAGTTTTTTGAGACTTTTTTTCTTCTCCCCGGCCTATTTCTTCTATTAAAATAGGTGCGTGAGGCATTAAAAATCCTCCTAGTATATTATTCATTATATCATCCTCCCATATCTATTATATACCCATTTCTACAAAAAATAAAAATAGACTTTAAATTTAAAGTCTATTAGGTGTATTATTTGAAGCTGATAATATCTATGAATCTTCTATTGTGCAGAAGTTTGCTAAATACAAATACTCCTATTATTGATACTACTACTACTTCTCCCAAGGCTACATATATCATACTTGGAATTAAAGGTAAATTCAACAAAAGATTTAATTCTATACCTATTATAATTCCATTAAAAATTACTGGTCCTAAACTTGATATGAATAAAGACTTTAGATTATCACCAAAATTATCTCTAATTTTTATGATAAACATCAATGCTAAAAAAGTAGCAGTTGTACCAAATATTACATCAATAAGTCCAAAAGGCCCAAAAAAGTTTGCTATAGCACAACCTATTGTTAAACCAATCCAATACTTCCTGTCAACAAATACAAATAATACTAATATCTCTGAGATTCTAAATTGAATTTGACCGTAACTAATAGGTTGAAATACAAATGTAACTGCCACATATAATGCTGCTATCATAGCACTTTTAACTAAATAATCCGTTTTAATTTTTGACATAAAAAAACTCCTCTGCATAAATTGATTTTGCTCTTGGAGTACCATTACAAGATAATTCTTGTTTTTTAAAGTGGGTACCAAGAAAACACTTATTTAAATTACTTAGATATAATATCAGTATTAAAGCTATAATGCAAGATTTATAGAACAAATTTTAAAGCTAATATAATTAAACAACGAGCCTTATAATAAAGACTCGTTGTTTTTAATTATTTAATTAATATCAATTCAATTATTTTGCTTTACCTATGTCTTTAAGATAGTACTTTTCAGAAGAGAAGAATTCTTGAGTTAATTCCCTTACCTCTCCATGTAATAAGAATAAAGCTAACATATTCGGGAATATAATCATTGCTAACATTATATCAAGGAAAATCCATAATGTTTTAGCTCCACCTATTGCTCCTACAAATATAGAAACAAGATAAACATATCTCATAACTCTTGAGAATTTAAGTCCAAATAAGAATTCTGCCTGCTTCTCACCGTAGAATATAATAACAATTAGTGTCGAAACAACGAATAGTAGCAATGATAAAGTAACTACCGTTCCCCCTATTGGACCATAAAAATCAGTAAAGGCTGCTGCTGGTAATCCAGATGGATTATCCATAGCACCTGGAGCATTCCATACACCTGATGAAAGAACAACAAATGCTGTAGTTGAACATATTACAATTGTATCAACTATAATTTCAAAAATTCCCCAGAATCCCTGTCTTACTGCATGATCATTTGTTGCTGAAGAGTGAGCCATAGGAGCTGTACCCATACCTGCTTCGTTTGAGTAAACACCTCTTGCAACTCCCCATCTAACTGATGCTGCTACTACAGATCCTGCGAATCCACCAACTGCTGACATCGGTCTAAATGCATAACCAAAGATTAAGCCTAATACTCTAGGAACTTCTGCAATGTTTACTATTACTATAACCATTGCACCTACAAAATATGCTAATGCCATAAAAGGAACTAGTCTTTCTGTAACTTTTGCTATTCTTGTGATTCCACCTATAACAACAAGTCCTACTAATACTAAGGTAACTCCACCTGTAATAGCTGGATTTAAGTTGAATGCTTCAAGAGCTGAAGCTGAAACTGAATTTGCTTGAACCATTATACTTGGAACTAATTCTAGCATTAAAACGAATGAAAAGAAAATTCCTAGCCATTTCATGTTTAAGCCTTTTTCCATGTAGTACATAGGTCCACCAACATACTCGCCTTCTTCGTTCTTTTCTCTGTATTTAAAGCCAAGTACGATTTCAACGAATTTAGAACCCATTCCCATAAATGCCATTACCCACATCCAGAAAACTGCACCAGGTCCACCAAACATAATTGCTGCCGGTACACCTATAATGTTTGAAGCTCCTACCGTTGATGCTAGTGCTGCTGTTGCTGCTGCAAATGGAGATACTTCTCCCTCTTCAACCTTTGTGAACATTTTTCCAAAAGTTTGCTTAATAATATATGGAAAATACCTAACTTGGAAAAATCCCAGTCTAGCTGATAAGAAGAATCCACCAAGACCTAATGTTAAAAGCATTGGTAGTCCCCACACCCATCCTGTTGCGATGTTGACGATTTCAATAATTCTGTCCATTTTTTCCTCCTTTAAAATTATTTATTTATCTGAAATGCCTTAAGCATTTTAGATCACTTTGATAGTAAGTATTCAATTGTATGTTTAGTTATTGCAGGAGTTTTTATAAATACATCTTCTTCTAAAACTCTTTCAGTAAATTTGTGATAATCTTTACCCCAAGGTCCTATATTTACTATAGGTGCCGATACCTCTTTAAGGTCTTCAAAAGGTATACTGTAGGTTTTATCCCAGTGAGGCATATTTGGACTTATATAAGGTATTACTTCTTCGCTGTCGTTTAATGCTACGTAACTTAAGTCTGATATACCCATAAAATAGTGTTTCCTAACATATTCTTCATCTAATTCTTCTTTAGCATATTTTACAATTTCTTTATTTAGATTTTTAACATCTTCCTGTATATTATCAAAGTCTAAATTTGCAATATGTGGATAAAATGGTGGTGTAAAAGCTATTACAACTTTAGGACTTTTATCTTTTATATAATCTAGTGTAATACTTATAAGGTCCATATTACTGTCAGGTATATTTGTTTTCCCTTCAGATATATCTTTTTTAATTTTTTCGATTTCTTTATCAAAAGCTTTAACAAATTTATCCCCTGAATCCTTAAGAGCCATTTCATATGCTTCAGAATATAAAAGCACATTTTTTTCCCAAGGTAGTTTTTCAAAAGGCATATTTCCTTTTTCTCTAAATTTTTTATAGTTTTGATTAACTCTATCTATTACCTTATCAAAGGCTTTTTCAGAGAGTTTTTTTACGTTATCAAGAATATCTTTAGGAGTTTGATTTAATGTTAATACACTAAAATATCCTCCCGCTGATTCTGGTATAGAAGCATCATACTGTTTTTTTGTGTCTCTGCAAAAACTCCAAGATGGAGGTGGAGAAACTTCTCCTTCAACTACATCTGAAAATATAGGATTCACATCAGTTTCAGATACTATTCCTGATAAAATATGAGAAGGATTAATACCTTGGAATATATGGCCTAGATGAGTTTTTCTTCCTCTAACATATACTACCACCATAGTTTTTCCTACAGAACCTTCATAAAAAACTCCTTTTCCTTCTTCATCTTTTTCATGAGGTTCTCCATCTATACATATTTTATACCTTAAATCATATTTATCTTTAAGTTCTCTTAATAAACTTGCACCTTTTCTTGCTCCTAATGATAATGATTCTTCATCTGGTACAGATAACAAAAGTATGTTTCCCTTAAAATTTGGATTCTCAGAATAATGTTTAAGTAGAACCATATGAATAGATGCAGCAGCTTTCATGTCAGCGGTTCCTCTTCCAAATATCCATTTTCCTGATTCTAAATCCTCTCTTATATCTTCGTTTAAATCCGCATTTTTAAGTTCCTTTATTAATTTCTCTGGTTCATAAGCAACATCTTGCATAATTCCATAATCAAAAGAATCTACAACATCATGGTGATGCAGCAGTATAACTGTTTCTTTTCCTTCACCTTTCAAAAGACCCCAAATAGCAGCTCTTTCAAGAGAATCTTCCATTTCATATTTGCCATATAGTTCAGGATTTTCTTTAAAATAAGGAATATTACCAATCCAATCGTATATGAACTTTTCTGCATCTCTTTCAAGTTTTGTACCTGTATCACTCTGAATTTTAACTAACTTATAAAATAAATCCTGTATTTCGTTTTTTAACATAAAAATCACTCTCCAATATATATTTAAGTTTCATTAGTAAAAAACAATTTATTATAATTGTAATACACATCAACATATCTGTCAATTTTCACTACAAATATGTACTCATAAATATTCACTGATTTATTTATCACCTTATGTATATATATTAACTCATTTTTAATTATTAATCAAGTGTAATGTTATTATATGACAATATTTCCAATTCATAAATGTTTCTATTATATGATTTCCAACTATTATATATTAAATGCTTCATTAGTTTTATTAGTAATTTTAAAAATACCCTATGCATTTAAATGCATAGGGTATTTTTTTAAAATTTAAATTATCTCTTAGAGAATTGTGGAGATCTTCTTGCTTTTT
>CAYMUD010000010.1:0-24270 GCA_964393495.1 uncultured Clostridia bacterium
TATCTATAAGAAGCTTGTATTATAAATTAAAAAAATATGAAATTAATTAATGCAACATATTGCATTTTGCACAATATTGCGTGCAAAAAAATTCAAAGCGATTAATTAGCTATGTATATAATCAATTAGAACCCGCTTACAGTCTATTTAGACTGTAAGCGGGTTTTGGCATACATATTGCAACTTAATAGTGTATAGATAATTGAGAGGAGTGAGTAAATGAAGCAATTAGTAATAAATCCAGGTTCTACATCAACAAAAATTGGAATTTTTGAAAATTTAGAATTGATTTACGAAAAAACCTTGAGACATTCTCAAAAAGACTTGGGAAATTTTAAAAATATTATAGAACAACTAGAATTCAGAAAAGAAATAATAGACGAAGCAATAAAAGAAAAAGGTATAAAGAGAAAAGATTTGGACGCCGTAGTAGGTAGAGGTGGATTATTAAAACCTATGGAAGGTGGTACATACAAAATAAATGACATAATGTTAAAAGATCTTAAAGAAGCGAAAATGGGTGAGCATGCTTCTAACTTAGGTGCACTTATTGCTTATCAAATAAGCGATGAAATAGGTATTCCAGGATTTATAGTGGATCCTGTAGTTGTGGATGAAATGGAAGAATTGTCCAGAATATCAGGCCATCCAAGGTTTGAAAGATTAAGTATATTTCATGCATTAAACCAAAAAGCTGTAGCAAGAAAAGCTGCTTTTGAGATAAATAAAAACTATGAAGATCTTAATTTTATTATAGCTCATTTAGGTGGTGGTATATCCGTAGGAGTACATAGAAAAGGAAAAGTAATAGATGTTAATAATGCCTTAAATGGCGAAGGACCTTTTTCTCCAGAAAGATCAGGAACTCTACCTGCGAGAGCATTAGTCAAACTTTGTTTTTCTAATCAAGTAACAGAAAAAGAAGCAAATAAAATGCTTAAAGGTAATGGAGGACTAATAGCTTACTTAGGTACAAATAATGCTCAAAAAGTTAGTGAAATGTGTGATGAAGGTGATAAAAATGCAAAAATAATATATGAAGCAATGGCATATCAGGTTTCAAAAGAAATAGGAGCAGGTGCAGCTGTTTTAGAAGGGAAAGTTGATGGAATAGTTTTGACTGGTGGAGTAGCCTACGATAATAAATTTATAAACTGGATAAAAAGTAGAGTTGGATTTATTTCGCGAATCTTTGTATATCCTGGAGAGGATGAACTTAAAGCTTTGGCTGAAGGTGGATTAAGAGTGCTAAAAGAGGAAGAATTAGCTAAGGAATATAAGTAGGTGTGATAATGGATAAAAATCTAACTATAATAGTGGGTCATTATGGAAGTGGTAAAACAGAATTTGCTGTAAATTACGCAATAAAATCAAAAAAGGATTATGAAAAAATTAACCTTATTGATTTAGATATCATTAATCCATATTTTAGAAGTAGAGAAAGAAAAAAAGAACTTAAGGAATCAAATATAAAAGTAATAGGTAGTTCAATAAAAAATAAAAATTTAGACTTACCTTCTTTATCACCAGGTATAAATGGAGCAATAAATGAAAATACATCAAAAACTATAATAGATGCTGGTGGAGATCCAATCGGAGCTAAAGCTTTATCTAGATATTACAAGCAAATCAGAAGAAAAGATTATGATATGTTTTTAGTTGTAAATGCAAATAGACCTGAAACTCAGACGGTAGAAGCGGTTATAGATTATTATAATAAAATCCAAGGAGCTTCAAGATTAATGATAACAGGTTTTATTAACAATACACATATGTTAAAGGAGACAACTAAAGAAGATGTTTATAGAGGAAAGCAATTAGTAGAAGAAGTATCTGAAAAATTAAACATACCAATTAGGTATCACTCTGCAATAAAAAAAATAGCAGATGAAATAAATAGCCAAACTAATGAACTGAAAATTTTCCCTTTGCATTTATATATGAGGGAAGATTGGATGTACTAAATTAATGGAGGTGCATTATGGCAAAAGGCAAAGTAACTTTTAACACAGATATTTGTAAAGGATGTGAATTATGTGTAGAAGCATGTCCTGTAGGGATAGTAGCCCTAAATTCAGAAAAAATTAATGCAAAAGGGTTTAATCCAGCTCACGTTTTAGAGATGGACAAATGTATAGCTTGTGGAAACTGTGCAATTATGTGTCCGGATTCAGTAATACAAGTAGAAAGATTATAAGGAGGTATATAGATGACTAAAGTATTGATGAAAGGAAACGAAGCTGTAGGAGCTGCTGCAATTAAAGCAGGGTGCAAATATTTCTTCGGATATCCTATAACACCACAAAATGAAGTTCCAGAATATATGTCAAGAGAATTGCCAAAAGTAGGAGGGGTATTTCTTCAAGCTGAAAGTGAAGTAGCTGCTATAAATATGGTTTATGGTGCTGCTGGAGCTGGCGGAAGAGTTATGACTTCATCTTCAAGTCCTGGTATATCATTGAAACAGGAAGGAATTTCTTATATAGCAGGAGCAGAATTACCATGTGTTATAGTAAATATGATGAGAGGTGGACCAGGATTAGGAAGTATTCAACCAGGACAAGCTGATTATTTTCAAGCTACTAGAGGTGGCGGAAATGGAGACTATAGACATGTAGTATATGCTCCGGCAAGTATTCAGGAGACGGTTGACTTAATAATGGAAGCATTTGACGTAGCCGATCTTTATAGAATACCAGTAATGATTTTAGGTGATGGTATGATAGGGCAGATGATGGAAGCAGTAGAATTTAAAGAGCCTAAAAAAAGAAAGTTACCAGAAAAAGATTGGATAACAACTGGAACAAAAGAAAAACAAAAACCAAATATAATAAATTCTCTTTATTTAGAACCAGATGAACTAGATCAGCACAATATTAATTTAGAAAAAAAACACGACCTTATAACTAAAAATGAAAAAAAATATGAAGTGACAAAAATAGAAGATGCTGATGTAGTATGTGTTGCATACGGAACAACTTCAAGAATAGTTAAAAATGCAATTAAAGATTGTGAAAAAGAAGGACTAAAAGTTGGTTTGATAAGACCTATTACTTTATGGCCTTTTCCTGAAGAAGTATTTGATAAAATAAATAAAGACTGTAAAGGATTATTGACTGTAGAAATGAGTATGGGCCAAATGGTAGATGATGTAAAAATTGCATCAAAAGGAAGATGGCCGGTACATTTTACTGGAAAAACAGGTGGATTGGTACCTACTCCAGAGCTAGTAGTTGATAAAATTAAAGAAATTTCAGGAGGTGCAAAATAATGTCTACAACAGTAGCTGAAAAAAGTAGAGGATTAACTGAAACGCAACTTCATTATTGTCCCGGATGTACACACGGAATAATTCAAAAATTAGTGGCAGAATCTCTTGTTGAATTAGGAGTTCTTGGAGATGCAATAGGAGTGGTTCCTGTTGGATGTTCAGCTTTGGCTTACAAGTACTTTAACTGTGATATTCACCAGGCATCTCATGGTAGAGCACCTGCCGTTGCAACTGGAGTAAAGAGAGTTAGACCGGAAAATGTTGTTTTCGCTTATCAAGGGGATGGAGATTTAGCTTCGATAGGTACAGCTGAAATAATTCATGCAGCTCATAGAGGAGAGAAGATAACAACAATATTTGTAAATAATGCTATTTATGGAATGACAGGTGGACAAATGGCACCAACTACTCTTATAGGACAAAAATCAACAACTTCACCAGAAGGAAGAACAGAAGAACATAGTGGGAAACCATTAAGAGTAGCAGAAATGCTTGCAACAATAGACGGAGCAAAATTTGTAGAGCGAGTATCTGTAGATACACCAGCTAATGTAAGAAAAGCAAAAAAAGCAATTAAAAAAGCATTTAAATGTCAGCTGGAAGGAAAAGGATTTGGTATCGTGGAAGTTCTTTCGACGTGTCCTACTAACTGGGGTATGGCTCCAAATGAAGCTTTGCAATGGTTGAGAGATAATATGGTTCCTTATTATCCTTTAGGTAATTTTAGAGATTTTGAGGAGGGTAAATAAATGGAAGAGAAAATTATTGTAGCTGGTTTTGGTGGACAAGGAGTAATGGCTATAGGTAAATTAGTTGCTTATGCAGGTATGCTTGAGAATAAACAGGTATCCTGGTTACCATCATATGGCCCTGAAATGAGAGGTGGAACTGCAAATTGTGATGTTATAGTATCAGATAGCTTAATAGGATCTCCTGTAGTTACGGATGATGCAAATACTGCTATAGTCATGAATCTGCCTTCTTTAGAAAAGTTTGAAAGTCATATAGTTAAAGATGGTAATATATTCATTAACAAATCTCTTATCGAGAAAGAAGCAAAAAGAGATGATATAAATGTATATTATATACCAGCCAACGAAATAGCTCAGGATTTAGGAAACCAAAAAGTTGCTAATATGGTAATATTAGGTGCTTATTTAGAAGTTACTAAAATCATTAAACCTCAGACAATAATAGATGCATTTACTAAGGTCTTTGGAGAAGATAAAGCAACTTTTATACCTTTAAATGAACAAGCACTTAAAAAAGGAGCAGAATACGTAAAGAAAAATAATTAAAATTTTTAAAGAATTAATATTCTTGAAATGGTAAAAAATTATGTTATAATTAATATCAGCAATGAGAATTGCCAATACTTCTAAATTTTTTGCCAAGACCGTAAACTATTAAGTTTGCGGTCTATTTTAATAAAAAATCATATTTTTTATTAAAATTTATAGAATTTTTTTAAGAGGAATCTCAAATATATTGATTATTACAATTTAATTTGATATAATAAAAAAAAAGTGAATGGTGATTTAAATGCCTCAAGTACTAAAAGAAGAAGTAAAAAACAGAATAATTGATTCAGCGATAAGAGTATTCAAGAAGGATAACTACAGAAAAGCTTCCATGAATGAGATTGCTAAATATGCAGATGTTTCGGTAGGAAATATTTATAGATATTTTGACAATAAAAAGAAATTATATGACTATATAGTAAAAGATATTTATACTAAACTTACTGAAATACTTGAATTTTGTCAAAGCAAAAATGAAGATATCGATATAATGATTGAAGATTGCATAAATAACTTTGTTAATATGTATATTAAAGACAAAGATGTTTTTATAATATTGATTAATTCAGATGATGACTTAGACGAGAATCAAACGATAATTAATAGTATAAGAAATATATTAAGCAATAATCTTATGAATGTAATGAAGAAAAACAAAAGATCATTAACAAAAGATGATGAAGTTTTCTGTAAAACCTTAGCAATTTCAATTGCAAATGGAGTAAGATACATTGTAACTGAAAATGGAAGTGGCAAAAAATTAGAAAAAAGATTGAGAAACTATCTTGAATTTATGAAACGAAGTTTTATAAAAGAAATAAGTTAGAAGATAGATTTAATTTAATCTTTAAAAAGGGTATTTTTGATATGTCAAAAATACCCTTTTTAATGTTAACAATATATTTACAAAAAAAACATTAAAAAATCAATTAATTTATAGTATAATAATATAGATTGAGTTCAAGGAGGTGAAATTAAAAACTTATCAAAAGCGCCAGAACTCTAATTAATTGAGTTGACGAGGGTAGGAAAAATCGAATTATCGGCGGATGTCCTACGTAATAGACAAGCGTTAGATATTTTTAAAACTTTAGAGCGATCTAGAGGACAATAAAAATATCTGTCTAAAAATATTTTGAGGTGATAAAATGTGCGGAATAGTAGGATATATAGGTACAAAAGATGTAAAAGAAATTATTTTGAAAGGATTAGAAAGATTAGAATATAGAGGATATGATTCAGCGGGAATAGCCTTATTTGATGGAAAAGATGTAAAAGTATTTAAAGATGAAGGAAGAATAGCTCACCTAAGAGAGGTAATAGATTTTGATGTAAGCAGTACTCTTGGTATGGGTCATACTCGATGGGCTACTCACGGTAAACCTAATAGGATAAATTCTCATCCTCATCAGTGTTCAGGAAAAAGGTTTACAATAGTACATAATGGAATAATAGAAAATGAAGAAGAATTAAAAGAAAAGTATTTAAAAGATGTGGAATTAGAAAGTGAAACAGATACAGAAGTGGTTGCACAATTATTAAACAAGTTCACAAAAGAAGGAGAAGAAGTTAATTTAGCCATAAGACATCTTATGAGTGAAGTCAAAGGATCTTATGCTCTTGCCATAATAGATGGAAATAATAAAGAGAAAATGTATGCAGCTAAAAATAAATCGCCATTGTTAATAGGCAAAGGCGATAGGTTTAATATGGTAGGAAGCGATGCTATGGCTATGATAAGTCATACAAACAATTTTTACGAATTAAATGATGGTGAATATGTAGAAATAACAAAAGATAAAGTTGATATTTATAATATTTATGGTGTCAAGTTAAGCAGAAAAACCTACAAAGCTGAACTAGATTCAGATGATATAGAAAAAGGAACTTATCCCCACTACATGCTTAAAGAAATTGATGAGCAGCCTTTTGTAATAAGAAGAATTATTGCTAAATATCAAGATGAAAATGGTCACTTAAAGTTGGACCAAGATATAATTGATAAAATAAAAAATTCAGATAGGATATATATAATAGCCTGTGGTACTAGCTATCATGCTGGACTTGTAGGCAAATACTATTTTGAAAAAATAACCGAAAAACCAGCGGAAGTTCATGTTTCAAGTGAATTTGTATACAATACTCCCATACTTAGTAAAAAGCCTTTATTTATTTTTATATCACAAAGCGGTGAGACGGCGGATAGTAGAGCAGTATTAGTAAAAGTAAAGGAATTAGGTTATCCAACAATAACACTTACTAATGTAAAAGGGTCTACCTTATATAGAGAAACCGATAATCAACTACTTCTTTATGCAGGTCCTGAAATTGCAGTAGCTTCTACAAAAGCTTATACAGCTCAGATTGCTGTTTTAGCTATAATGGCGGTTAAATCATCAGATAAAGATATTGATTTAATAAAAGAACTTTCTATATCAGCTAATGTGATGGAAGCTTTATGTGATTCTAAAGATTTATACAAAGATTTATCCAAAAAATATCTAAGACATACAAGAAACTGTTTTTATATAGGAAGGCATTTAGATTATTACTTATGTATGGAAGCAGCTCTGAAGCTTAAAGAGATTTCATATATACAAACTGAAGGTTTTGCAGCTGGAGAATTAAAACATGGTACTATTGCTTTGATAGAAGAAGGAACTCCAGTGATAGCAGTTATCACACAAGAAAGAATAAATTTAAATACACGTAGTAATATAAAGGAAGTATCAGCAAGAGGTGCTGAAGTCATAACGATTTCAAAAAAATCTATAAGTTCAAAGAATGATCAAATTGTAATAGGGGATTTAAATGAGTTATTGACACCATTAGCAGCTGCTATTCCTGTACAGTTATTAGCATATTATGCTGCTTTAGATAGAGGGTGCGACATTGACAAGCCTAGAAATCTTGCCAAAAGTGTAACAGTAGAGTAAAATAACTATGGAGGTGTGAAAATGGCTTATAGAATTGATGAAAATGAATGTATAGCCTGCGGAGCATGTGAGTCAGTTTGTCCTGTAGAATGTATTTCAGAAGTAGACGATGGGAAGAGAAGAATTGATGAAGACGCGTGTATAGACTGCGGATCCTGTGCTGCTGAATGCCCAGTGGATTGTATATTGCAAGTATAATAAAAAATGCCCCAAGTGGGGTGTTTTTTTATTATATAAATTTGTTATTGACATATACCCAAAATGTGGTATAATAATATTGAAAAGAACATATACCCAAAATAAAAGGAGGTAACTATTATGCCAGGTTATGATAGAACTGGACCAAGAGGTCAAGGACCAATGACAGGAGGCGGATTTGGATACTGCGGTACTGGAAGAGGATATAGAAGACCAGGATATAGAAGATTTGGAGCTGGAATGGGCTTTGGAAGAGGTGCAGGATACGCTAGAGCAAATAGAGGAGCGTACTACTATAATGCACCAACTGTTACAGCAGATGAAGAAAAAGAGATGCTTAAAGAAGAGATGGAATATCTAAAATCAAGATTAAATGAACTAGAAAAAAACCAACAAGAATAAAAAAAATAAAGGATGGGCTTGCCTCATCCTTTATTTTTGGTATAATAGATATATTAAGTATTAAGAGGTGAAAAAAATGTCAAGACCAAGAAAAAGAAGAAGAGTGTGTGGACTTCCTAGAAATAAATCTTTTGGACCATTGAATAGAGAAGAAAATAAAAAAAATGAAGTTATAAGAATAACTGTTGAAGAACATGAAATAGTTAGACTTATTGACTTAGAAGGGTTAGATCAAACACAGTGTGCTGAAAAAATGGGTGTAGCTAGATCTACTATTCAAAGAGCCTATATAGAAGTAAAAGAAAAAATAGCAGATTGTATTGTAAACGGTAAAGTTCTTAGAATTGAAGGTGGAGATTACGAACTTTGTGAGAAAAATGTTGAATGCGAACCTTGTTATAGAGGGAGAATGAGAAGAGGAAGAAATATTTAAAAATAAATCTTGATTTTAGTTTTTAAATATGCTAATATCTAATAGACTTATAAGCCGAAGTGATGGAATTGGCAGACGTGACGGACTCAAAATCCGTTGGGGTCAAACCCGTGTGGGTTCGAGTCCCACCTTCGGCACCAATTAAGATTAAAAAAACCATTCTTTAAGGGTGGTTTTTTCTATATAATTAGGAGAGTAAGTATATGATAATAAATATAAATACTAATAAAAGAGAAGAATTTGTAGATATTACTGATAAAATAGCACAAATAATAAAGAAAAACTCTATTGAAAAGGGAATTGTTTATATATTTGTTAAACATACTACAGCAGGAATTACAATCAATGAAAATGCAGATCCTGATGTAGTTAAGGATATAATTAAAACAATGGATGAAGTGATACCTTACAAAAACAATTATAGTCATGCTGAAGGTAATTCCCATGCTCACATAAAAGCTTCCTTATTAGGTTTGTCGGTATCAGTACCCTTTAATAATAAAGAAATGTTGTTAGGTACTTGGCAGAGTATTTATTTTTGCGAATTTGATGGACCTAGGAAAAGAAAAGTTGTAATTAGTTTAATAGAATCAGAATGCTTGAAATAATATTAAATATAAGGTGGTAAATATGCTGGGAACATTTATAAATACTGGAGCTGTAATTGTCGGTTCTTTAATAGGTTACTTTTTTAAAAATTTAATACCGGAAAAATACAGTGATACAATTATGAAGGCTATAAGCCTAGGTGTTATAATGATAGGTTTGCAAATGGCATTGGAAGTTAAAAATGTTCTTTTAATGATAATTAGTTTGTTTTTAGGAAGTTTGCTAGGAGAAATAATAAATATAGAAGAAGGACTAGATAAGGCTGGAGATTTCATAGAAAACAAATTATCCAAATTTAAAGGTGATGTAGCTAGTGGGTTTGTCGCTGCTACTTTATTGTACTGTACAGGCTCTATGGCTATTTTAGGATCAATAGAAGGTGGTTTATTAGGCAAACACGATATACTCATAGCTAAATCTTTTTTAGATGGGATTGTATCAATAGCATTGGCAGCATCATTAGGTATAGGGGTTTTATTTTCAAGCATATCAGTTTTGATTTACCAAGGCTCAATTGTATTAATAGCAGGATTCGCTAAAAATATTTTGACAGAAACAGTTGTAAATGAAATGTCAGCTATTGGAGGATTATTAATTTTAGCTCTGGGATTAAACTTTATTATGAAAGATAGAATTAGAGTAGGAAATTTACTGCCAGCTATATTTATACCTGTTGTATACTTTTTAATAATAAAATAAGCCCTTACGGACTTATTTCTTTAACATTTTAGACTTATTGTAACAGGCAAGCATTGATTCAATTAATGAACTTCTAAAGCCTCTGTTCTCTAGAACTTTTATTGCTTCAATAGTAGTTCCACCTGGAGAACATACAGCATCTTTTAACTCTCCCGGGTGTAAATCAAGCTCTTTAACCATTTGAGCAGCTCCAATTATAGCTTGTGTAGCCAACTTGTAAGATTGTTTTCTAGGCATTCCAGTTAAAACACCAGCATCTCCCATAGCTTCGATCATAACATAAACATAAGCAGGAGAACTTGCTGATATAGATACAGCTACATCTATATAGTCTTCGTCTAGTATTTCAACTTCGCCAAAGGATTGGAAAATATCTAAAACCTGATCAATTTCTTCTTGAGAAAAATCATTTTCTGAAAAAGATAAGCAGGACATTCCAGCAGCAACATAAGAGGGTAAATTGGGCATTGCTCGAACCACTTTAAGATTTGGATAACCAAATTTCTCTTTAAATTCTTTTATTTCAAATCCCGGTGCTAGACTAATAAAAATATGATTATCAACATCGACATAGTCTTTTATTTCTTCTATAACTTGATTATAATCCTTGGATTTAATAGCTAAAAATATGTATTTTGATTTTTTAACTATAGATATATTATCTTTCGCACAGTTTACCATTAATTCTACTGATAGTTTTTCCTTTGATTCTTGACTTTTAGAGTTGACATAGATAAGTTCAAGATCATATTTATTTTTGGCCATACCAGTTAACATAGCTCTAGATACGTTGCCTGCTCCAATTATTCCGATTTTATTCATATAAACCTCCTCAATTAAATTACGTTATAATAACATAATTGTTACGAAAAGTAAATATTTCAAAGCCAGCTAAAGAAATTTTATAGAATTGAAAAGATTGCCCATATATGCTAATATAATTTTATTAGCAAAATTAGGAGGAATATAATGTCAAATAAAAATGAAACAAATAATTTTATTGAAAAAATAATTAACGATGATATTAAAAATAACAGATATAGTAGGAAGATTCATACGAGATTTCCACCTGAGCCAAACGGATACCTTCATCTTGGACATGTTAAATCTATACTTTTAAACTATGGACTAGCTCAGAAATATGATGGAATTTTTAATCTTAGATTTGATGATACAAATCCTTTGAAAGAAGATGAAAAATTTGTAGAATCTATAATAGAAGATGTTAAATGGTTGTGTCCAAACTGGGATGGAAAAGTTTACTATGCATCAAATTATTTTGGACAAACATATAATTATGCGGTAGAACTAATTAATAAAGGATTAGCTTATGTTGATGATTTATCAGCAGATGAAATAAGAGAACATAGAGGAACCTTAACAGAACCTGGCAAAAATAGTCCTTATAGAGATAGAAGTATAGAAGAAAACCTAAAATTATTTAGCGATATGAAAGATGGGAAATATGAAGATGGAGAAAAGGTACTAAGAGCAAAGATAGATATGAGTAGTCCGAATCTTAATTTGAGAGACCCTGTAGTTTATAGAATTCTTCACGAAGACCATCATAATACAAAAGATCAATGGTGTATATATCCTATGTATGATTTTGCTCATCCTATTCAAGATGGTATTGAAGATATAACACATTCACTTTGTACACTAGAATTTGAGGATCACAGGCCATTATATGAGTGGATATTAAACAATCTAGATGATTTCAAAAAAGAACCGCCTAAACAAATAGAATTTGCAAAACTTTATCTTACCAATACAATGATGGGTAAAAGATATCTTAAAGAAATGGTTGAAAAAAATTATGTAGATGGATGGGATGATCCCAGAATGCCGACTATCTCAGGATATAGAAATAGAGGATATACACCTGAAGCTTTAGCAAAATTTTGTGATGAAATTGGAGTATCAAAAGCTCAAAGTGAAGTAGATATAGCAATGTTGGAACATGAAATAAAAGAAGATCTAAAATTTTCAGAACATCGAACTATGGCTGTATTAGATCCCATTAAATTAATAATAACAAATTATCCTGAAGATAAAGTAGAGATGGTAGAAGCTACTAATAATCCTAAAAATAAAGATTTGGGTAGTAGAATGATACCTTTTGGCAAAGAAGTTTATATTGAAAGAGATGACTTTATGATAGAACCTCCTAAAAAATACTATAGATTGTTTCCAGGTAATGAAGTAAGATTAAGACATGCTTACTTTGTTAAATGTAATGATTATAAAAAAGATGATAAAGGTAATGTTAAAGAAATATACTGTACATACGACCAAGAAACAAAAAGTGGTAGTGGATTTAAGAAAAGAAAAGTAAAAAGCACAATACATTGGGTTCATTCCAAAGAATCTGTAGATGCAAAAGTGAGTTTATTTGAATATCTAATGATAGATGATAATTATAATAAAGATAACTTTTTAGATAAATTCAATAATGATTCTAAAGTAGTGCTTAAAAACTGCAAATTAGAAAAGAATATGAAGGACAGAGATTTAGGAGAAAGATTCCAATTTTTAAGACATGGATACTTTATTTTAAAAGAAAAAAATGATAATTATCTTAAATTCAACAGAATTGTTTCACAAAAAAGTAGTTGGAAAAAATAAAAGACTTAGGAAGAGGTAAAAATGAAAGAAGAGTTTAATTTCAGTAATCTTAACGGTGAAATTTTTGAATTTATACTTGATAATATTCCTGATGCAATAACAATAGTAGACACTAAATGCAAAACTATTTTTTGGAATAAAACTTCAGAAAACTATTTTGGAATAAAAAAAAATGATATTATTAGCAAGGATATAAGAGATATTTTTCCAGGTTCTTTGTTACCTAAAGTGATTGAAACTGAAAAAGCATATCATAATATATACAATAGCCCAAGAAAAGATAGTTTTACTGTAATAAGTGCTGTACCTATTTACAATAAAGAAGATAAGTTAATAGGTGGATTAGCAAGAGATAGAGATATAACTGAATATGTGAAATTAAGTGAATTACTTAGTAAAACTCAAACAAGTTTAGATAAACTAGAAAAACAGTATTCTTCTTATGGAATTAGAGAGTCAAGTTTTTCTAATATAATAACTAATAATCCAGATTTTATAAAAACCATTAACGTTTGTAAAAATATTGCTAAGACAAAGATAAATATTTTACTTAGAGGTGAAAGCGGAACAGGAAAAGAACTCTTTGCAAAAGCTATACATAATGAAAGTGAATTAGAAGGAAAATTTGTGGCAGTAAATTGTAGTGCTATACCTAAGGAACTTTTTGAAAGTGAGCTATTTGGTTATGATAAGGGTGCTTTTACAGGTGCTAGGAAAGAAGGTAAACCTGGGAAATTTGAAGAAGCAAATAATGGAACAATTTTTTTAGATGAAATAGGAGACATGCCTTTCAATATGCAGCCAAAGATTTTAAGAATATTGGAAGAAGGATATGTTACAAGAATAGGTAGCAATACTCCAATAAAGCTGAATGTTAGAATAATATCTGCAACAAATAAAGAAATCAAAGAGTTGGTTAGAAATGGTAATTTCAGGAAAGATTTATATTATAGACTGAATACTTTTCAAGTAGACCTTAAACCACTAAGAGAAAGAAAAGAAGATATAGTATTGTTGGCCAATAAATTTATGCAGCAGTTTTGCATGGAAAATGGTATGAACGTTTTTATTATTCCGGAAAAAGTAAATAAAATTTTGAAAAATTATAAATGGGAAGGAAATGTTAGAGAATTAAAAAATGTTATCCATAGAGCTGTAATTTTAGCTAGGGAGAATAATAAGGATGAAATAACATTAGATAACCTTCCTAATTACATGCAATATAATGATTATGAAAATACGGAAGAATTTGATGTTTCGGTTAATAATACTAAGGGCCTAGAAAAAACCCTTGAAGAGGTTGAAAAAAAATTAATATATGAAGCAATGAAAAAAACCGATTGGAAAAAATCGGAGGCAGCTAATATATTAGGGATACCACGTACAACCTTATACTATAAACTAGACAAATACAACATACATAGGCATTACTAAGCGTCTAATTATCGTCAATTGACGTCTGTAAATCGACACACCTGGTATAAAAATATGTTATATATTTAACTATCCCTTAATCTCAATATCTAAGAAAATTTAGATATTGAGATTTTTTTGGCATGAAACTTGCTACATATATATAGTATAAATAACAAGGAGGTTACTATGAGAATAGAAGAACATCCTATTTTGAAATTCAAAAGAGGGAAAAAAATTAAATTTAAATTCGAAGAAAAAACTTTAGAAGGGTATGAGGGAGAAACAGTTGCAGCAGCTCTTCATGCTAATGGAATTAGGGTACTAGGTGAGAGTTTAGAAAAACATAGACCTAGAGGATTTTACTGTGCAATAGGAAACTGTTCATCTTGTTTAATGGAAGTTGACGGTATTCCAAATGTTAAAACTTGTGTTACAAAGTTAGAAGAAGGAATGCAAGTAAACAAACAAAAAGGAAAGGGGGAACTGAAGTGATAAATACAGATGTAGCCATTGTAGGTGGAGGACCAGCTGGATTATGCGCAGCTATAAGTGCGGCTGAAAGTGGTGCTAAGGTTACTCTTATAGAAAGAGATGGTGAACTAGGAGGACAACTAGTTAAACAAACACATATGTTTTTTGGTTCAGAAAAACAATATGCTTCTACAAGAGGAATAGACATAATCGATATACTTTTAGAAAAGCTAGAAAAGAATAAAGAAAACGTTACGATAATGAAAAATACTACAGTTCTCGGTAGATACGAAGATGGTTTAATAACTGCAATGGTAGATGAAAATAAATACTTGAAAATCAAACCTGAATCATTGATAGTGGCAACAGGAGCTACAGAAAAGTTTCTAGGATTTCCTAATAATGATTTGCCAGGAATATATGGGGCAGGAGCAGTTCAAACTCTAATGAACGTATATGGAGTAAGACCAGGAGACAAAGTTCTTATGGTTGGAGCAGGTAATATAGGTTTAATTGTAAGCTATCAATTAATGCAAGCAGGTGTAAAAGTCGAAGCAATAATAGATGCGGCACCAAAAATTGGAGGCTATTTGGTACATGCTTCTAAAATTAGAAGAATGGGAGTTCCAATATATACATCTCATACAGTTAAAGAAGCTGTTGGGACAGATCATATAGAAAAAGCAGTGATATGGGAACTAGATGAAAAATGGCAACCTATAGAGGGTAGTGAAAAAGAATATGATGTTGATGTAATGTGTGTTTCAGTAGGATTATCTCCATTAAACGAGCTTTTAGTAATGGCTGGATGTAAAATGCAGTACGTACCTGAATTAAGCGGTAATGTACCTTTAAGAAATGAAAATTACGAAACAACTGCAGAAAATATTTTTGTTGCTGGTGATAGCTGTGGAGTTGAAGAAGCAAGTAGTGCTATGGTCGAAGGATACTTAACTGGACTAACAGCTGCAGCAAAAATTGGTAAAATACATCCAGAATTTGAAGAAAAAAAAGCTGACTACATTAAGCAATTAGATGATTTAAGATCAGGTCCTGTAGGTAAACATATCAGAACAGGAATTGAAAAGATAGTTAGGAGGTAGTTTGATGTTAGAAAAAACAGGAGTACCAACAAAAGAACAGGTAATGAACGAATTTCCAGATATATCAAGAATAAATAAAGGACCAGTTGTAGTAATTGAATGTTATAAAGAAATACCCTGTAATCCATGTACAACAGCATGTAAATTTAATGCAATACATATTGGAGCAGATATAAATAAAAGACCTGAAGTTACTGAAGAAAAATGTATTGGTTGTGGAGTATGTTTAAGCAAGTGTCCTGGATTAGCAATTATGCTTGTTGATGGCTCAAAATCTGATGATTATGTCCATATGACAATACCATATGAATTTTATCCACTACCAGAAGAAGGAGATATAGTAGAAGGATTAGATAGAAAAGGAGAATCATTAGAAAAGGTTAAAGTCCTAAAAGTAATGAATCCTAAATCTTACGATAGAACTCCACTGATAAAATTAGAAGTAAGCAGAAAATATATGTATGAGTTTAGAAATATTAGATTGGAGGAAAAGTAATGAGTAAAGAAGAAAATACTATTGTATGTAGATGTTCAGATGTTAGCTTAAAAGAATTACGGGAGCTAATAGCAGAAGGATATACTGATTACAATGAAATAAAACGAATTACTAGAATTGGTATGGGACCATGCCAAGGCAAAACTTGTACTCAGATTGTATTAAGAGAATTATCTCAAGCAACAGGAAAACCCGTAGCAGAAATAAAAAATCAAAAAAATCGACCTCCTGTAGTAGGAGTAAAACTTAAACTTATAGCAGAGGAGGCAAAAAAGGATGAATAAAAAAGCAAGTGTAGTTATAATCGGAGGAGGAATATCTGGATGTTCAGTAGCATATAATCTTGCGAAAAAAGGCGTTAAGGACATCATAGTTGTTGATAAATCATATATTTCAAGTGGATCCACTGGAAGATGTGGTGCTGGTGTTAGAATGCAGTGGGGTACAGAAATGAACTGTAGGCTGGCAAAGAAGAGTATTGATTTTTATGAAAATGCAAACGAAATATTAGATTATAGTAGAGATGTTGAATTCAAACAAGGTGGATATTTACTTTTAGCTTCACAAGAAAAAGAAATGAAACAGTTTAACAAAAATGTAAAGTTGCAAAACAGTTTAGAAATCCCATCAAAAATATTATCTCTAGAAGAAGCAAAAGAAATAGTTCCACATTTAAATACAGAAGGATTAACAGGAGCTGCATATTGTCCAAAAGACGGATTTTTGAATCCTTTCAAAACAACTGATGCTTTTTATCAAGCAGCAAAAAAACTAGGGGTAGAATTTCTAACTCATACGGAAGTTCTTAAAATTAAAACTAATGGTAAAAAAATAGAAAAAGTTGTAACTGACCAAGGAGATATAATAACAGATACAGTAGTAAATGCGGCAGGAGGATATTCTAAAATAGTTTGTGATATGGTAGGAGTAGATTTGCCTGTATATTCGGAAAGACATCAAATCTTAGTTACTGAACCTATTGAGCCAATGCAAGCGCCTATGGTTATGTCATTTTCTTTAAATATGTACTGTCAACAAACACCTGAAGGAACTTTTATAATGGGCAGAGGAGACGAAAATGAGCCTAGAGATTTAAGGATAACCTCAAGTTGGGAATTTATGGACGAGATGTCCAAAACCGTAACCAGTATTTTACCTCCATTAGGGGAACTAAGAGTTATAAGACAGTGGGCTGGATTATATAATATGACACCAGATAAACAACCAGTCTATGGTAGAGTTAAAGAAGTAGATAACTTTTTCTTATCAGTAGGTTTTAGTGGTCATGGATTTATGTTTGGTCCATTAACAGGTATAGTAATATCTGAAATGATATTAGGGGAAGAACCTTCTATAGACGTAAGTATGTTAGGGATAGATAGATTCGAAAAAGGTAACCTTATACTTGAGCCTTCTGTAGTTTGATGTTATACTCTAGATAGGCAAATTATTAAATTAACAATGGAGTTTTTTAATTTCGGAGGTGAACAATGAGAGTAAAAAGATTAGTGAAAGACGAAAGTAAATGTATAGGATGCGGGAAATGTGAAGAAGTGTGTTCACAAGCATACTTTAAAGAAAAAAATCCTGAAAAATCAAGAGTAAAAGTAAGAGGAATGGACAACTGGAACAAACTAACCATATGTACACAATGTGGAGCGTGTATGGAAGTATGTCCAACACAAGCCCTGCAAAGAGATAAAAACGGAGTAGTAAAGCTAAACAAAAAAGACTGTGTAGGATGCTTCATGTGTGTAGGATTCTGTCCAGAAGAAGCGATGATACAGCACGACGATGAAAGGGAACCATTCAAATGTATAGCATGCGGCCTATGCGTAGAAGCATGTCCAACAGGAGCCTTAAAAATCGTAGAATACTAAAAAGGAGGTTGATAAAGTGGAAAATAAAGAAATGAGAAACAAACATAAAATATTAATGGAATACAAATATACTCCTAAATCCCTAAAGCACGGATACACAGACAAAATGCTTTATGTAAACGTAGGAGAAAACAAAATAGAAGAAAAAGATATACCCGAAGAAGTAAAAGAAAAATTCATAGGTGGAAAAGGATACGGAATGAGATACCTATGGGATGCAGTAAACCCAGACACAAAATGGGACTCAGAAGAAAACGAAATAGTAATGTCAGCAGGACCAATAGCAGGAATAACACAATATCCAGGAACAGGAAAAACCCTAGTATGTTCAATATCACCAATGACAGACATACCAATAGACTCAAACGTAGGAGGCTACGTAGGACCATACCTTAAATTTAGTGGATGGGATGGACTAGAAATACAAGGAAAAGCAAAAGAAGATGTAATAATAGTAATAGACGGAATAGAAGGTAAAATAACAATAGAAACAGCACCAGAAGAAGAAATAGATGGTCACTTACTGGGAGAACAACTTACAGAAATGTATGCAAAAGACGAACATGAAAAAAGACAAATATCTGTAATAACAGCAGGAACAGCAGCAGAACATACAAGAATGGGAATACTAAACTTTTCATTCTACGACATAAGAAGAAAAGTAGCAAGACTAAAGCAAGCCGGAAGAGGTGGACTAGGAACAATACTAAGAAACAAAAAAGTAAAAGGAGTTGTTGTTAAATCAAAACCTGTAAAAGGAGATTTAAACAACCCATTTGACCAAAGTATAATAAATAAAACAGGAATAAAACTACATAAAGAAATAGCAAATCACGATCACGAACAAAACAACATGCACAAAATAGGAACAGCAGCACTAATAGACACAATGATAGAATTCGATTTACTACCAGTACACAACTTTCAATACGGAACCCATAAAGATGCAGTAAAAATGGGCAACAAAGTATTCATAAACAAATATCTAACCCAGGGAATGGTAGACGGATGTTGGTATGGATGCTCTTTAGCCTGTGCAAAAGCAGTAGACAATTTCGAACTAAAAACAGGACCATACAAAGGACACAAAGTAGTAGTAGACGGACCAGAATACGAAAACGCAGCAGGACTGGGAGCAAACTGTGGAATATTTAACCCAGAAACTATAATAGAACTAAACTTCTACTGTGATACCTACGGAATAGATACAATATCCTACGGAACATCAACAGCCTTTGCAATGGAATGCTTTGAAAGAGGAATAATAAACAAAGAAATCACTGGAGGATTAGAACTAAAATTTGGAAACGAAGAAGCAAGTTTAAAACTAATACACCAGATGTCAAAAGGAGAAGGATTCGGAAAAGTAGTAGGACAAGGAATCCACAAAATGAAAGAAATATTTGCAGAAGAACACGGAGCAGACCCAGAATTCTTATTTGACATAGGAACAGAACAAAAAGGACTAGAGTACGCAGAATACGTATGTAAAGAATCCCTAGCACAACAAGGAGGATTCGGATTTACAAACAAAGGACCACAACACGACGAAGCATGGCTAATAGTAATGGACATGGTAAACAACCAAATACCAACATTTGAAGACAAAGCCGAAGCACTGCACTATTATCCTATGTTTAGAACATGGTTTGGATTACTAGGACTATGTAAACTCCCATGGAATGACATAGTGCCAGAAGAAAATGATAAAACAGATGAGCCGGCTAAAATACCAGAACACGTACAAAACTACCTAGACCTATACTACGGAATAACAGGACAAACAATAACACCTGAAGATATGGTAAGACAATCAGAAAAAGTATACAACTTCCAAAGAGTATTCAACATAAGAATGGGTAAAGGACTAAGAGCAAACGATAAATCCCCATACAGAATGATGGGACCTGTAACAAAAGAAGAATACGAATCAAGACAAGAAAGATACGATACACAACTAAAAGAAAAAGTAGGAGTAGATCCAGAAGGAAAAACAACAGAAGAAAAAATCAAAATCCTAAGAGAATTTAGATACGATCAGTATGAACAACTAACAGATGCAGTATACAAAAGAAGAGGATGGAGCAATAACGGAGTTCCTACAAAAGAAAAATTAAAAGATTTAGGTATGGATTTACCAGAAGTACTTGAAGTTATAGAGAAACATCTATAAAATAGATGATAGGAATTTAAAATTCCTATCATTTTTTTATTTTTTTGTTGTGAGGTGATAGAATGATATTAAATAATAAAGAGTTTAAAAAATACGAAGAAGGAATGACTGTAGAAGATATAATTGAGTATAAAGATTTTAATAGAAACCTAATTATCGTAAAGATAAATAGTAAATTAATAAATAAAAATAATTACAATAAAAGAAAAATAGAACAGGACGATAGAGTAGAAATTCACTATTTGCTTGCTGGTGGGTAAAGTCGACCTATATATTGAGCCTGCAGGAGGAAAAATGTCAAAAATTAATTATTTAATAAAAGAATGGATTGTACCTATAGTAGTAGCATTAATAATTGTTTTTTTTCTGAATAGATTCATATTTATTTTAGTTACTGTGCCCACAGGATCTATGATAAAAACCATAGAGCCGGGAGATAAATTATTTGTATCAAAACTTATAGATGAAGATAATTTAGAGAGAAAAGATATTGTAGTATTTAATTCTGAAGAACTAGATAAAATTTTAGTTAAAAGGCTTGTAGGATTGCCTGGCGAAAAGGTTTATATAGATAGAGAAGGAAATGTTTATGTAAATGAAGAGAAAATAGAAGAAAGTTATGCTGTGAAATCTACCCAAGAACCACAAGAGTTTTTTGTTCCTGATGATAGTTACTTTTTCTTGGGAGATAATCGACCAAACTCTAGAGATGCAAGGTATTGGGAAAACCCATATATAAATAAAAAATTCATAATGGGAAAGGCTGTTTTTAGATTCTTTCCTTTTACAAGAATAGGGAGGTTAAAGTAAATCATGAAAAAACTAGAAAATATTGAATTTGAGGAAGTATTCAAAAATTTTGAAATGATAAATAAAATACCTAGATGTTCTAAAGAAGAAGAAAAAATAAGTAATTTTTTAAAAGAATGGGCTAAAGAAAGAAATTTTGAAGTTATACAAGATGAAGCACTAAATATAATCATTAAAAAACCAGCAACAGATGATAGTAAGTCTAAATCAACACTGATACTTCAAGGACATATGGATATGGTTTGTGAAAAGAATGCTGACAAAGAGCATGATTTTAGCAAGGATCCAATAGAATTAGTAATACAGGACGATTACATATATGCTGATAATACTACCTTAGGTGCCGATAATGGTATTGCAGTTGCTATGTTTATGACTATTTTAGAATCAAACAATATAAAGCATCCTAACCTGGAAATACTTATAACTACTGACGAGGAAAGTGGTATGACTGGTGTCTTAAACTTAAATCCAAGTAACTTAAAGGGAAAAACATTAATAAATCTAGATAGTGAAGGAGAAGGAGTATTTACTGCAGGATGTGCTGGTGGTGGAAGATTAAGCCTAAAAATAAAAAAAGAATTAAAGGATAGTTCCTTTAATAATACATATAAAATTTTTGTTCATGGTTTAAGTGGAGGACATTCAGGGGTAGATATTGATAAAGATAAAGCTAACTCCAACAAAATTTTAGGCAGAATACTTTATGGAATAGAAAACCATATAGATGTTCAAAAGATTTGCGGTGGATCAAAAACCAATGCAATTCCAAGAGAAGCAGAGGCCATTATAAAAACAGAGGAATATAAAATTGTAAATGATATTATTAAGACTTTAGAAAAAGAAATAAAAAATGAATATCAAGATTCTGACCCAAATATAGTTATTGAAATAGAAAAAGTGAATTATGATATTAAAAAAGTTTTTAAAGATGAGACCAAGAAGAAAATTATTAGAGGAATAAATCTAATTAAAAATGGTCCTTTGAAAAAAAGTACAGAAATAGAACTAGTTATTTCTTCAAATAATTTAGGAGTTATACGAGAAGATGATAATTATATCGAATTAGTATGTGCACCAAGAAGCTCAGTAGAATCTATTCTAAGGAACTTTAGACATCAAATAGCTCAACTTTCTGAAGTTTTGGACGTAGAGTATGTTGAAGAAGATTTTTACCCAGGATGGGAATATGCCAAAGAATCATATATTAGAGATTTATGTAAAAAAACCTACAAAGAAACTTTCGGCAAAGAGGCTCAAATCATAGCTATTCATGCTGGATTAGAGTGCGGATTTTTATCCGAAAAAATAAATGAGCTAGATGCAATTTCCTTCGGTCCTAATATGCATGATATACATACACCTAATGAACACCTGAGCATTGAATCTACACAACGTTCATATAGGCTCTTATGTAACATATTAGAAAACTATAAAAAACAAATATGAAATATAAGTTAGTAGTTTTAGATTTAGACGGAACTTTATTAAAAGATAATAAAAATATAAGTATACAGACAGTGAAATATATCAAACTCTTAAAAAAAAGAGGCGTGGATGTAGTTATAGCAACAGGTAGGTCCTATTATCATGGAAAGAAATTAATTGCTCCTTTAAAACAAGATATGATAGTATTATCCAACAATGGTAGTATAGCAAGACATACCTCCAATGATGAAGTAATTTTTGCAAATTATCTAAAAAAAAATGAAGCTAAAAATATAATCAGCGAATCAGTAAAATCAGGTTTTCATCCTATAATACATATAAATGAATTTGATAAGGGGTATGATTTAATTATTGAAAAAAAACCTAATAATTTAGGGTACAATGGCTATATGGAAAAAGAAGACGTAAGGTTTAGAAGAGTAAATTTTAAAAAAATTAAATACGAATCTATACTTTCTGTTTGTATCGCTGGAGAATTTTATGAACTTGAAAATTTTAGAAAAAATATTATGAAAAGATATCCTGATACATACAGCTCATTTACATCTAGAAATTTAAAAATAAGGGCACTTTTGGAGTTCTTAGATGTTAAAGGATGTAAATGGGAAGGGATAAAAAAATATGCGAAATCAGAAGATATTATACCTGAGGAAGTAATATCTATAGGCGATGACAACAATGATATAGAGCTTGTAAAGAACTCTGGATTAGGTATAGCTATGAAAAATGGAACTGAAGAAATAAAAAAATCAGCTGATAAAATAACAAACTTTGACAATAATTCAGATGGTGTAATAAAAGAACTTCAAAATTACTTTAATATAAGGACTGAAAGTAAATGAATAAAAGACTATATTACAAATATTCAGAATATTTAAAAGATAAATATCAACAAAAAGTTTATAAAGTACCGGTAAATATAAATACCACCTGCCCAAATCGAGATGGGAATATTGGATATGGAGGTTGTATTTTTTGCGGTGAAGAAGGTGCTGGATTTGAATTATTAGACAAGGAAAATAGTGTAAAAAATCAAATTAAAAAAAACAAAGAGTTTATAATAAAAAAATATAAAGCAAAAAAATTTATAATTTATTTTCAAAATTACACGAATACATATATAGAATTCGAAAAATTCAAAAAACATATACTAGAAGGTCTAGGAGAGGATGTTGTAGAAATATCAATATCTACAAGACCTGATTGTATAACTGATGAAATGATAAATTTTTTGGAGGAGGTAAAATATAAAAATAAAATAAATATTAATTTTGAACTGGGGCTTCAAACATGTAATTATAAAACATTAAAAAAATTAAATAGGGGACATACTTTAGCAGAGTATATTTATGCTGTAAACAAAATTAAAAATACTAGTTTCGAAATATGTACTCACATAATATTAAATTTTCCTTGGGATGATAAAGAAGATGTTATAGAGAATTCAAAAATATTATCCAGTTTAAAAACAGATACAGTTAAAATCCATTCTTTATATATTTTAAAAGATACTGTTTTAGGGGAAATGTATAAAGAGGGAAAAATTAAAATAATTAATAAAGATGAGTATATTGAAAGGATGATTTTGTTTTTAGAATATCTAGATCCAGAAATAGGAATACAAAGGCTATTTTCAAGAGCACCAAAAGAAAGAACCTTATTTTGTAATTGGAACACCAGTTGGTGGAAGTTAAAAGATTCTTTAATAGACGAGATGAAAAATAGGGGAGCTTATCAAGGAAAAAAATTTAATTATCTTGATGCTAAAGTTGTAAAAAAGAATTAATGATTTAAGCATTTAAATTATGGAAAAGGTTTTCCATATATGTTATAATTAAAAAAAAGTTTGGAGGAGATAAAAATGGTCAATTTAGTGTGTGGCAAGCAAGGAACTGGAAAAACACGAAAAATGATAGAATTTGGAAATAATGCAATTAAAAAAATGAAGGGTAAAGTAGTGTTTTTAGAAGCTAATAATAAGCATATGTATGATTT
>CAYMUD010000011.1:0-22750 GCA_964393495.1 uncultured Clostridia bacterium
ATATGATAGTTGTTTATGTAAAAAAACTAAAAATTAAAATATTGATAAAGGTATAGATTTTGCAGAAATCAATGACTTAGATATAAAAGGATTTTAATTATCCTTATATTGAATAAATGATAGTTAAATTGAAAAATAAGGAGTATTAAATAAATGTATATATTAGATTACCATGTTCATAGTAATTTTTCTCCGGATAGTAAAGCAGATTTGGAAGAAATAATAGTTAACTCATTAAATAAAAAGATTAAAACACTAGTAGTGACAGACCATTTAGAGTGCGACGATAATAGGGAATACTATTCAATTGCATACTTTAAAAAAAGAGAGAAACTAATCAATGAAATAAGTGAAAGTTATAAAAATAAAATTGAAATATTAACAGGTGCAGAATTAGGACAGCCCCAAAACAACATCAGTAGGGTTGAGGAGGTTTTCCAAAAATTGAAATTTGATTATACCTTAGGAGCCCAACACAAGGGATTAAATGGAGAATATTTAGAAAATATTGATTTTACAGTAAAAACCAATGAAAATGTAAGATGCTATTTTGAAGAAGTCTACAAAATAACTAAGATAAAAAAAATTGATTGTCTTGCACATATAGATTTAGTTAGAAGATATGCTTCAAGGATGGGTGTGCAAATAGATATAAAAAAATATGAATATCAAATTTCTGAAATACTTAAATCTGTTATAGAAAATAATAAAGGTATTGAGGTAAACACTTCAGGCATGAGACAAAAAATGGGTGATTTTATGCCAAACATAGAAATACTAAAGTTATATAAAAAACTAGGGGGAAAAATTGTGACTGTTGGTTCTGACTCCCATATCTGCAAGAATGTAGGTAGAGATATATCAAAAGCTTACAATCTTCTTAGAGAAGTAGGATTTAAGTATGTTTCATTATACAGAAATGGGAAATTGGAATTTGAGAAGTTAGCTGATAAGAAAATTGAATAAAATATATTAATTTGTTATACTTAATTGAAATTAAAATCAGACAGGAGTAAGTTATGGCGCAAATTGAATATTCGTTAGAAAACAAAGGATTTAAACAGCTTATGGCTGTATCTTTAGGGCATTTCACAAATGATTTTTATGTTGCAACGATAGCACCTATATCAGTTTATTTCGCTTATAAATTGGGTTTAAATTTAACTCAACAAGGATTGATATCTGTTGCAGTGCTTGTATTTTCATCATTATTACAACCTGTATTTGGCTTGTTATCAGATAAAAAAGGAAAACCAAAACATCTTATTATTTCAATTATATGGATTGCGGCTTTGATAAGTTTGTCAGGAATAATAAATAATTTTTATATTCTACTTATTGTAATTGCACTTGGTTCTTCTGCATCAGCCCTTTATCATCCCTTAGGATCTACTACAGCAGTAACTTTAGGACGTAAATCTAAAGGGACTAGTTTATCAATATTTATGACTATAGGAGGATTTGCTGGTCCTGTTGCTTCTATTGTTGGATTGTGGATTGCCGCTAGTTTTGGTATAGAAAAAATAGTGTTTCTTGTTGTCCCGGGTATGTTAGTAGCTGGATTTATGTATTATTCTGGAGTTCAAAATATAAAAATAGATACTTTTGAAAATAGAAAAAAAGACAATATTGAGAATAAGATTGAAGAAGTTAAAAAATTAAGCCTAACTAAAAAAAGTATGTTTTGGTTGGGGATACTTATATATATCAGTATAATGAAAGTTTTGAGCGGAAGATTTATTATAACCTACGGTATTCAGATTCTTTCTCTTAAAAGTTTTACTTACGGTGCGATTTTATTATCCATACACCTCTTAGGTAGACCTATAGGGACAATGACTGGAGGAATACTAATAGACAAGATAGGAGATAAAAAAGTATTTATTTTTGGAATGCTTTTAAGTTTATTAAGTTTATCTTTAATTGGATACGGTAATAGCTGGTTAACTGCATTAGGTGTTGGAAGTCTGGGGTTTTGTTCTTCTCTAACCAATACAGTAGGTGTTTTAGTAAGTCATAAAATTATCCCAGATAGTCAGTCATTTGCTACAGGTATAATAATGGGAATTCCTGGTGGTGTAGGTTCATTAACAATGATAATTTTCAGTGGGCTTGCCGATGTAAATGGATTAATATATTCTGTAAAAGCATTAATTTTACCTTTTGCATTAGCAACAATACTTACATATTTTATGCTTTATAGAAGAAATCAATAATATTTATAAAAATAATGTTTGACAAACAAATAAATCTGTTTTATAATTGAAAAAATTAATTAAATGTAACATAAACTATGATAGGAAGAGTAAATAAGTCGGATAATCAGAGCGAGTAGGTGTTAGTGAGAGTCCTATATTAAAAGATTTATTGAAGAACACCCTTGAGTTTCCAACCGAAATTTATTAAAGTAGGCTTGGACGTGGACTGCACGTTACAGCAGGTAGGTATCGATGATTTATCATCCGTACTGAATGAGCGCCAATTTTGGTTAATTAAGGTGGCACCGCGAAATTCAACCTTTCGTCCTTAAGATTATATGAGAATGTAATTTTAAGGACGGAAGGTTTTTTTAATTTATGTTACAAAAGAAAGGAAGGAAAAAAATGAAAAGAACATTGTTATCAGATTTAAAAAGAAAAAAAGAGAAGGATCAAGTATTACTAAATGGATGGATACACAAGATTAATAATTTCAAAAACTTTTCTTTCGTAACACTAAGAGATAGAAGTGGATTTGTTCAAATGATAGTAGAAGATGAAGAACTTCTGGAAAAGTTAAAGCTTGAAATATCCGTAGAAGTAAAAGGAGATATAGTATTAAATGAAAAAGCACCTGAAGGAATTGAGGTACATGTAGACTGTTTAAAAGTATTAGGCGAGGGAAAATACGATTTGCTCCCATTTGCAATAAATGGAAGAAAAATAGATGCATCTCTTGAAAAACAGCTGGATTACAGAACAGTAACTTTGAGAAGAAAAGATAAGAGGAGTATTTTCAAAATTCAGCAAGGTATAGTTGAAGGATTTAGAGAATTTTTAACCAAAAAAGATTTCTCAGAAATACATACTCCTAAAATTATTGGCAGCGAAACTGAAGGTGGTTCAGAAGTTTTTACTGTAGATTACTTTGGACAAAGAGCTTTTTTAGCACAGAGTCCTCAGTTTTACAAACAGATGATGGTTGGTTCCGGAATGGAAAGAGTATTTGAAATAGGTGCGGCTTACAGAGCTGAACTTCACAGTACATGGAGACATTTAAACGAATATATGAGTTTAGATTTAGAAATGGGATTTATTTCCGACGAGCATGATATAATGGATATGGAAGAAGAAATGATGAAACATATAGTATCTAAACTAAAATCTGAATATAGAGAGGAACTTGATACATTAAAGGTGGAACTTCCCCAAATAGATAAAATCCCAAGAATACCTTTAGATAAAGCACAGGAAATACTTTTAGAGAAATATGATAAAAAATCCCCAGAAGGTAATATAGATGGTGAAGGGGAAAAGTTAATATATGAATATGTAAAAGAAAAATATGGAAGCGAGTTTGTTTTTTTAACAGATTATCCAAAATCTAAAAGACCACTTTATACAATGCCTAAAAAGGATGATCCTGAGAAAACCAACAGCTTTGATTTAATATTTAGAGGACTTGAAATTACCACCGGTGGACAGAGAATTCACGATTATAGTTTTCTTAAAGAGCGAATAGTAGAAGAAGGAATAAAACCTGAAAATATGGATTTTTATTTGGAGACATTTAAATACGGAATGCCACCTCACGGAGGACTGGCAATCGGGCTAGAAAGACTTACAATGATGCTGCTAAAACTTGAAAACATTAGAGAAGCAACCCTATTTCCAAGAGATATAAATAGGATTAAACCATAGGAGGAAAAGATGAAAGTAAGTAGAGATGAGGTTAAATATATAGGAAAACTGGCAAATTTAAGGTTCAATGAAGAAGAAATGGATAAGTTGATAAAGGAATTTGAAAGTATACTTGAACATTTTGTAAACTTAGAGGAAGAAAATCTTGATGGTTATGAAATGTATTCCTTTGATGAAAAATCCCTAAGGACAAGAACAGATGAAGTAGTTAATTTTGATAATAGGGATAAACTTTTTTCAAATGTAAAGAAAATGAGAGATAACTGCATTGAAATTCCAAAAGTTGTAGATTGAGAGGTGGATTATGTACAGTGTTAATGAAATAAAAAAAGGATTGGAAGAAAAGGAATTTTCTACAGTAGAAATAGTTAGAGAATATTTAGAAAAAATAAAAAAGAAAGACGATAAAATTAAATCTTTTATAACTTTAAGAGAAGAAGAAGCTCTTAAAGAAGCTGAAGAAACGGATAAAAAAATAGCTTCCGGTAAAAAGCTTAAAATTTTAGAAGGTATACCTATAGGTCTTAAGGACAATATAGCTACAAAAGGGTTGAAAACCACCTGTTCTTCAAAAATTTTGGAAGACTTTATACCTCCATACGATGCAGGGGCAGCTATTAAGATAAAAGAAAAAGGTGGAATAATACTTGGCAAACTAAATATGGATGAATTTGCTATGGGTTCATCGACAGAAAATTCAGCTTTTTTTGATACAAAAAATCCTTGGGATTTAGAAAGAGTTCCTGGTGGATCATCAGGAGGATCTGCGGCAGCAGTTTCAGCAGGTTTTGCACCTATTACCTATGGTTCTGATACAGGTGGTTCTGTGCGTATTCCCGCATCATTTTGTGGTGTAGTAGGTCTTAAGCCAACATATGGATTGGTTTCCAGATACGGACTTATTGCTCTTGCATCATCTTTAGATCAGATAGGCCCCTTTGGTAAATCCGTAGAGGATTGTATATACGGTCTGAAGGGAGTGCAGGGATTCGATGAAAAAGACAGCACTTCAAAAGATGTGAAAATGCCGGACTATTTTAAAGAAATAAAAAAAGGAATAAAGGGCTTAAAAGTGGGAGTGCCGGAAGAATTTTTTGCCCATGGTATAGATAAAGAAGTTAAAGAAAAAGTGGAATACAACATAAAAATACTGGAAAAATTAGGAGCTCATGTAGAAAAATTCAGTCTTCCTATTACCGCTACAGGACTTTCAGCCTACTATATAGTTTCATCAGCAGAAGCTAGCTCAAACCTTGGAAGATATGATGGAGTAAGATATGGAGTAAGAACCGATGAGTACAAAAGTTTCAAAGAGCTTATAGTTAAATCTAGAACAGAAGGTTTTGGTGAAGAAGTGAAAAGAAGAATAATGCTGGGAACATACGCCTTGTCTTCTGGATACTACGATGCATATTATAAAAGAGCTATGATATTTAGGAAAAAGGTTGAAAAACTTTTCGATGAAGCTTTTGAAAAATACGATGTTGTTGTATCACCAACTCTTCCCGTGTTGCCTTTTAAATTAGGAGAAAAAAGAAGTAACCCTATGGAAATGTATCTATCGGATACTTTTACAGTAAATATAAACTTAGCAGGTATACCAGCGGTATCGGTACCAGCTGGATTCAGCAAAGAGGGACTTCCTATAGGAATTCAGTTTATAGGAGATAAATTTAGAGAAGATATACTTTTTAGATTTGCTTATGCCCTAGAACAAGAGATTAAATTGAATCTAAATCCTTGGAAGGAGGGAAGATAATGGGTGCTTATGAAACAGTGATAGGACTGGAAATACATGTTGAATTAGGTACAAAATCAAAAATATTTTGCGGATGTTCTACAAAATTTGGTAGTAAAGCTAATGAAAATACTTGTCCTGTATGTATAGGGTTGCCTGGAGTAATGCCCGTACTTAATGAAAAAGTAGTAGAATTAGCAGTTAAGGCTGGTCAAGCAATAAATTGTAAAATAAACAAGATAAATAAAACAGATAGAAAAAATTATTTCTATCCTGACCTTCCAAAAGCGTATCAGATATCACAATTTGACATGCCTGTATGCTCAGATGGATACCTGGAATTAGGAGACAAATTTCAAGGAAAAAAGGTAGGCATCACGAGAATTCACATAGAAGAAGATGCAGGAAAGCTTATTCACTTGGAAGATGAAGATGTAACTCTTATTGATTACAATAGAGCAGGTGTACCTCTTGTAGAAATAGTTACAGAACCGGATATAAGAAGTGCAGAAGAAGCTTATAATTTTCTAAAAAAACTGAGAAATATACTTGTATATTCGGAAATTTCCGATTGTAAAATGGAAGAAGGTTCTTTAAGGTGTGATGCTAATATTTCCATAAGAAAAGTAGGTTCTGATGTCTTAAATACTAAAGTTGAAATAAAAAACATGAACTCCTTTAAGGAAGTACATAAGGCTTTATTAAAAGAAGAAAAAAGACAGTTGGAGCTTTACAGATATGGAGAAGAACATAAAATAGTACAGGAGACAAGAAGATGGGATGCAGGAAAAGGTAGAACTATAACAATGAGAACAAAGGAAGATGCCCATGATTACAGATATTTTCCGGAACCAGATCTTCCGCCTATGATATTAGAAAAAAAATATATAGATGATATTAAATCTAGTATTCCAGAACTTCCTATGAAAAAAATGGAAAGATTTGTAAGAGATTACGGTTTGTTACAGAAAGATGCTGAAGTAATTATTGATGAAAAATCAACAGCGGATTATTTTGAAGATTTAGTATTAAAAACAAAGGATCCTAAGGAATCCAGCAACTGGTTGATTACAGAAGTGTTAAGAAGTTTAAAAGAATATGATGAGATACCGGTAACTTCAAAGCAACTTTCAGAATTGATTAAAGAGATTAAATCTGGAAGTATAAGCAGAAATGCTGGGAAGAAGGTATTTGATAAAATGTGTACTAGCGATAAGATGCCTGAGAAAGTAATAATAGAGCTTGGGTTAAAGCAGATAAGCAGTGAAGGTGAACTTGAAAAAATTGTAGGAGAAATATTAGATAATAACATAGAAGCAGTAGAAGATTTCAAGAGTGGTAAAGGGAAAGCTTTTGGATTCTTAATGGGGCAGTCTATGAAAGCAACAAAAGGAAAGGCAAACCCTGGGGTATTGAAAAAACTGTTAGAAGAAAAATTGAAGAAATAAAGCAAGAATTGATAGATTTCTGTTTCTTTATAATTTATAGAATTATCTCTTAGTTAGCCATAAGCAATGTTTATAGAGGATAAGTAAAACACACTACATATTGTTAGACTTTTAACAATATGTAGTGTAAAATGGAATATATTTATTTAAAGTAAAATACTATTTTGGGGAGACATTATGCTGAAAACGATTTCATTCAAACATTCTTTAAAATTTAAGATAGTTTTTGTAACTTTTCTAATAATCATAATGCTAATAGGTCTTCTTTTATATAAATTCCATAAAGATCAAGAAGATATGATAAAAATGCAGGAAGACAATTTAAATCAAATAGCAGTTGATACAATTCAAAGAAGATTTAAGGTGAGTTATCAAATATTAGAAGTAGGGGTAACTCAAATTTTAGAAAATTCTTCAATAATAGAATCTTTTGCTGAAAGAGATAGAGAAGAATTACTAAATTTAGTGAAAAATCCTTTTAATGAACTTAAAGAAGTAGGAGTTACACAATTTCACTTCTATTTAGCTGATAATAAAAGTTTTTTAAGAGTACATGAACCTAATCTTTTTGGTGATAATTTAGAATTTAGAAAGACTATATCAACTATAAACAAAGATCCAAATCACAAGGCAATTAAAGGTATAGAAGAAGGTATTCAAGGGTTATGTTTACGTTATATTCACCCTATATATTATAATGAAGAATACATAGGAAGTATAGAATTAGCTATGGAATTAGAAGATAGAATTTTAAATATATTCAATAATGTAAGTGGAGGAGAATGGTATCTATACTCTATAAAAGAAAATCAAAATTTTTTGATGAAAGGGACAACGGATGAAGATGCTTATCCTATTAATTTCAACGAAAAACATTTAGATGATTTAAAAAAGGGTGAAATCATTGAAAGATATGATTCACCATATATAATACAGATGATACCAATTACAGATTTTGAGGGTAACCATTCATACTATCTAAAAAGAGTTTTCAACAATAGTGAATTAATAGAATTAAGCAATAAATATACTTTTAACAGTTTAATATATTCGTTAATTATTGCTCTTTTAGGAATGTTGATGCTATGGTTAGTTGTGAACTATCTACTAAAACCTCTTAGTTATTTAGAAGATAAGACAAGACGTTTCATGGCTGGAACTCTCGATGAAAGTATTAAAGTTGATACAAAATCAGAGATAGGATATTTAGCAGATACTATGGAAAAAATGAGATTAGCCTTACTCAAAAGAGAAAAAAAGTTAAAAGAATTAAGTTTCAAAGATTCTTTGACAAAATTATATAATAGACATTACTTAGAGCATATATTTAAGGCTTTCGATGAGAATAAATCTTATCCAATTTCAATAGTAATAGCAGATTTAGATGGTTTAAAAGAAATTAATGATAAAAAAGGTCATTTAGAGGGAGATGAACACATCAAACTATGTTCTGAAGTTATGAAAAATGCTCTCAGAAAAACAGATTATTTATTTAGAATAGGTGGAGATGAATTTGCATTTTTAATGCCAAAAACGAATAAGGATGATGCAAAGAAAGTTTTAAGTAGAATAAGAAAAGAGGTAACTAAATATAACAAAGGCATTAAAGATATTGAAACACCTATATCTATTTCATTAGGAATAGCAACTTGTAACAATAATTGCGAATCTCTTGAAAAAGTTATGAATTTAGCCGACAAAAGAATGTACATAAATAAAAAAAGAAAAAGAGTTGCAAGATAATCAGAATGACTAAATATATAAAGTGTAAATTTTTTAGTAATCAAAAGCTAAGTTTCATTAGTTTATGATAGCTATTTATTCTATAAATTGATGGGTGTTTACATAGGTGTTTAGAACGCTTATAGACCAGTGAAGGTGGGGGCCGGTAGAGAAACCTGTGGAACCAATTTCTCCGACGAAATCACCTTTTTCTACAAAATCACCTTTTTCTACATCCATAGTATTAAGATGGTAGTAGCTTGTGAAAAGGCCTAATCCGTGATCTATGATTATGGTGTTTCCCGTTAAAATCATATCCTTTGCTAAAACAATATTTCCGTTATTACAGGCATATATAGGAGTACCTTCCGGTGCTGCTAAATCAAGACCTGAATGTCTAGAAGAAGTAATCTCATCGTTTACATATCGGATTTCTCCGTAATCCGTTGTAAGAACGTAATCTATTTTTACTGGGATTTCAAATTGTCCATCCCAAAGTTTCTGTGAAGATACATTACTTCTGGCTTTCTGTACATATTCTCCAAACTCTTCGTAGGCTTCATTATTTCTGGTAGTGTCGGATATTTCCTGGGAAATATAAAGGTACTGTGTAGGAAAATCCTTAGAAATCACGTTGAAATTTTTTTCTATAGTTGTATTGCTACCTTCATCATCGTTTATTTTTAAGCTGATGTTGTAGCTACCTTTTTGAGCCCAAATATCCAGTGGTAAAATATAGGTGTGGCGATTTTTCGAGATGCCTTTAGAGATGCTTCCAAAAGGTGCATTACTTTCTATTTCTATTTTCCTATTATCTTCCACGTTATCTACATACACAAAGAGTACATTACCAGGAGGAATATTCTCAGAACTGAAGCTTATTATTGGTTCTAAGTCAAAGTCTAAAGTTGCAGTACTTATAATACTTCCGTGATAATCTCTATTTTCTTTTTCTTCCCATAAAACTTTAATCTCTAGCTTATAATCTCCTACTTCTTGTATATTATCTACTGCCTCATCAAAGGTATATCCAGAGGAAATAAGAGTATTTTTGTTGTAAATATTGTAATTTATTTCATCAAAATCTAAATCGCTTAATAAATATAGTTCATCATCTTTACTCAGAACTGCTTTCTCAGTATTTTGTGAAAAATCAGATTTGTTTTCGATAAATTTTCCAAAGTAGTCCTTATAGTTCCAATTAATGTTATAGCCTAAAGTTGTATATTCATTATTTAGATAAAAACTTACTTTTGGCTCTTTAGAGTTTGGATTGTTGAATATATATTGTGGATTAAAATCCAAATCATTAAGGCTAAAACTATGGAAATCATTAACAACGACTATATTTAACAGTAGAGTTCCTAATATTAATATTATAATAATTAAAGCTTTTTTCATTTAATCACCTAAATTTCTTTATGTTATTATTAATTTATTATATTATATAACTATAACAAAAGAAATTAAAGAAAACAAAGGAGGAAATTAGATGATAAGGGTTAATAAAGAGATATGTATAGGTTGTGAAAACTGTGTAGCTCATTGTTTGCAGGATAATATTGAAATGGAAGACGGTAAAGCTAAAATGGTAAAAGAAAAATGTATTTACTGTGGGCACTGCCTAGCTCTATGCCCAGTTAATGCTATTGAAATAGATAAGTATAATATCGATGAAATTAAAGAATATACTCCGGAAAAATTCGATATAGAAGAAGAAAATTTCCTTAACTTCATTAAATTTAGAAGAAGTATAAGAAAATATAAAGATAAAGAAGTAGAAAAAGAAAAAATAGAAAAAATAATTGAAGCTGGTAGATATTCACCTACCGGAGGAAATAGACAGCATATTTCTTACACTGTAGTTAAAAACAAGCTTCCTAAATTAAGAGAATTGGCAATCAATAAATTATATGAACTTAGTCAAGAAATAAAAAAAGGAAAAGATAAAGGGTTTAACTACAATAAAGCTACATTAAGTAGGTATTGTAAGGCTTGGGAGAAGATGTATGAAGAATTTAAAAAAGGAGAAGATAGACTTTTCTTCCGAGGTGATACTCTTATTATAGCCAAAGGAGATACAAGATTAAAACCTACACCACAAATGGAGCTAGGAATAGCTCTATCTAGAATGGAGCTTATGGCCTACACTTTAGATCTTGGAACCTGTTATATAGGATACTTTATGACAGCTTTTTCTAAAAGTAAGGAAATAAGAGATTTTTTGGAGATTAAAGATTATGAGGAAGTAGTAAGTCCTTTAATAATAGGGTACCCAAATGTGAAGTATATAAAGACGGTAGCTAGAAATAGAGTTAAGATCGATTGGGTTTAAATTTCGAATAAAGCTCTTTAGTATATTTTAGTAATGAGAAATATGATATAATTAACATAATAAATTGGTAGGTGATGTATAGAATGAAAAAATATCTTTTTTTAATTTTAATTATAATATTAGCATTTTCTATAGTTGGATGTGGCGATAATAAGGAAGATGTGCCAGGAGAAAATAATCCTGAAGAAGAGGAGCCTGAGGAAAGTCCAAGTAAAGAACCTGAATTAGAAGAGCCTAAAGAAGTAGAGGAAGCTGAAGAACCTGAGGAAAAAGGCGAGATTGACTTGAATAAATACTACAATATGGGAAAAGACTTATACGACTTAGGACTTTTTGGTGGAGTAAGTGAAAGTGAATATGTACCAAATCTAGAAGGTAGTATGAATCGTCAAGAAGCTATGAAGATGATAGTTTCAGCTTTAGGTTGGAAAGCTGCTGACGAAGAAGACAATCCCTTTGTAGATGTATCAGACTGGGCTAAACCTTACGTAGCGAGAGCATATATGGAAGGAATAGCATTAGGTACGGTACCAGAGCAGAGTATTTTTGGGGCGGAAGAGTCTGTATCTAAAATACAACTATTAACTTTTTATCTTAGGGCCTTAGATTACGAGTCTACTTATGCTTACGATAATGCAGAAAGACTTGGAGAAATAACAGGTATTTCAAATAATCTTTCTGGACAGAAAGAAAATCTGAAAAGATACGATCTTGTAGCTGTAACCTATGATACTTTGTTGGCAAGCAAGAAAAATAAAGCTCTTACAATAATCGAAGAGCTTGCTATTGAAGGTATAGTAGAAGAAAGTAAGGCTAAAGAACTTGGCTTAATTGAAGAGTATAGATACGAAGACCAGAGAAAACAAGGACCATATGAAGGAAGCGATGAAAATTTTCAAGATTATCTAGATGAAGAAGGAAAAGTATTGGTATTATTTTATATAGATAATGAAGAAAATCAAGAAATGAAGGATGCTTTTTATAATTCAGCGGTAATCTTGGCAGATTCAACAAGGGTTGTATGGGTTGACGGAGATAAAAACCAAGACTTGGTGGATGAGTTTAGTGTAGGCACATACCCTACGGTGAAGCTATTTGATGAAGATAATAATACAAGTACACTACCACCTATACCAGATGCTGAGACTATTGTAAATTGGGTCAATAATAATTAAATAAAACTAAAAAACTAAATTAAAAATAGGAGGCGATTATTCGTCTCCTATTCCTTTTATAAATTTATTTTCATTTTTATTTTTATCTATATACATAGTTTCATAAGGTTTTACCATTTTATATTCTTCTCTAGCAATTTTTTCAATTACTTCTAGAAATTTCTCTGGATCTTCAAGCATTTCTATATCTTTGTTTAGAGTAGCTACTTCGGATTCAAGCTCAATTTTTTCTACTTGAATCTCATCCTTTTCATTTCTCAACCTAGTGAGCAAACCGTATTGGTTTTTTACGGTTACAGCTACATAAATCAAGAATCCTATAAAAAGTATGGTGAATATACTGGGGAAGTTCCAGCTTTTCTTTTTTCTTTTTTTCTTTTTAGCCATATGATAACACCTCTAATATTATTATAGTTGAAAATATTAGATAAATAAAGAGTTATTTAAAGGCTTCCTCTTTTAGAATTTTAGCTTTATCGGTTTTTTCCCAAGATAAATCTAAATCCACTCTACCTAAATGACCGTAAGCTGCAAGTTCTTTGTATATAGGGCGTCTTAAATCTAGGTTATCTATAATAGCTGCCGGGCGAAGGTCAAAATGTTTATTAATTAGATTTTCGATTTTTTCTTCCGGTATTTTTCCTGTACCAAAGGTATCAACCATTATTGACACAGGCTTAGCAACTCCTATAGCATAGGCAAGTTGAACTTCACACTTGTTAGCGATTTCAGCGGCAACAATATTCTTAGCTACATAACGAGCAGCATAAGCAGCTGATCTATCTACCTTTGTTGGATCTTTTCCTGAAAAAGCTCCGCCACCGTGTCTAGAGTATCCTCCGTAGGTGTCTACAATTATTTTTCTTCCAGTTAATCCAGCATCTCCTTGAGGGCCACCTATTACAAATCTTCCTGTAGGGTTGATGTGATATTTAGTATTTTCATCAAGAAGTTCTGAAGGAATTATTTTTTCTATTACTTCTTTCTTTAAATCCTTTTCTATTATATCTAAAGTTATCTTAGGGCTATGTTGAGTAGAGATTACTACTGTATCAACTCTAAAAGGTTTATCGTCCTTGTATTCTACAGTTACCTGAGTCTTGCCATCAGGTCGTAAATAACCTAATATTTTTTTCTTTCTTACTTCGGAGAGTCTTTTAGCTAGTTTATGAGCTAGGGATATAGGAAGTGGCATAAGTTCTTCAGTTTCATCGCAAGCAAATCCAAACATAATCCCTTGATCTCCAGCACCGATTTTGTCATAAGAATCGCTACCATTCCCCTTAAATTCTTTTGATTCATCTACTCCCTGAGCTATGTCGCTAGACTGTTCATCTAAAGTAGTAATGACTGCGCAGGTTTCACTGTCAAAACCGTATTTAGCCCTAGTATAACCAATACTTTTTACAGTTTCTCTTACTACCTTTGGTATGTCAACGTAGCATTCTGTGGAAATTTCTCCGGATACTAACACTAAGCCTGTAGTTACTGAAGTTTCGCAGGCAACTCTTCCCATAGGATCTTTTTCCAATACAGCATCTAAAATACTATCTGATATCTGGTCGCATAGTTTATCGGGATGTCCTTCAGTTACAGATTCAGATGTAAATAACCATTTTCTCATTATTTTTCCTCCTAATATGATTTTAAAATTTATACAAAAATAAAAAAAACTCTTCAAAAGAAGAGGTCAAATTCATACCGTCCTCATCTTTCGGATATACCGCGGGAATTAGCACCGTTTTGTACCGGATGCTGGGTTTCATAGGGCCCGTCCCTCAACCACTCTTGATAAGGTATTTATCGAATAAACTATAACATAATTAATAATTACTGTCAATTTCATTAATTTACAATATAGATACTCCTACAGAAATAGATAGAACTATTATTCCTGCTGCTAATACACCTAATGATATGAAAAATATTGATTTTTTATAACTTAGCTTTAAAAATGAAGCGACAGCTGAAGCTGTCCAGACTCCTGTAGTAGGCAAAGGAATAGCTACCAAAAGAAATAAACCCCAAAGCTCATATTTTCTTACTTTCCGTGAACTACGATCTACTTTGTTAACAATCATTGAAGCCGGTTTCCTCAGAAATGTAGATCTTGCTATCCATCTTATAATGGGACGGTAAAGCTTAAGCAAAAAAGGAACGGGTATTATATTCCCAATGACACTTATAACAAAGGAATTGTATGGGCTTAACCCTATTGATATACCATAGGGTATAGCACCTCTAAGTTCAGAGATAGGCACCATAGATAAAATAAAAACGGATAATTCTTTTCCTATCAAGCTCAAAATTTCAGACATTTTTTCTCCTCTATATTAAATAATACAACCATTATATAATAAATATTAACAATAATAAACCGATTAATTAAACTTAATATATAATTAATTGCTTGTAGATTTTTTAATTGATATAATGACTCAAGGTAAATAATTAGGAGTGACTTATGAAGCGAATATTAGGAGTAATGAGAAAAGCAATTGAAGAACACAATATGATACAAGAAGGTGATAGGCTAGCAGTAGGAGTATCAGGAGGTAAAGATAGTATGCTTTTGCTGGAAGCTTTAAGAAAATTTCAAACTTTCAGTCCATATAAATTCCAACTATTAGCAGTGACGGTAGATTTAGGTTTTGAAACTCAAGGAATTAACAAACTTGAAAATTACTATAAAAGTAATTACATTAATTATGAAATAATTGAAACAAAAATTAGTCAAATAGTTTTCGATATAAGGGATGAAAGAAATCCCTGTGCCTTATGTTCTAAAATGAGAAAAGGAGCAATAAACAATAAACTAAATGAATTAGGTTATAATAAACTGGCTATGGGACATCACGCAGATGATTTAGTTGAGACTTTATTTATGAGTATGTTTTTCGAAGGAAGATTAAAAACCTTCAAACCTGTGACATTTTTATCTAGAAAGGAAGTCTATTCCATTAAACCTTTTATATATTTGAAGGAAAAACAGATAATAAATGAAATAGAAAAAAGCCAGATTCCAGTATTTAAAAGTTCCTGTCCATTGGATAAGGAAACTAAAAGAGAAGAGATTAAAAACTTAATGAAAGATATATACAGTGATATACCCGACGGTAGAGAAAGAATTATTACAGCTATCAAAAATTCTGATAAGGTTGAGCTTTGGTGAAAGGAGTTCTAAAAATGAAAAAGAAAATATTATCAATTAGTTTAGCAATTTTGGTATTAACAACAGTATTTGCTTATGGAGATATGCTGACTATTTATGAAGAATATGAAGAAGATTATATAAATAAAGGAATTATACACCAACAGTACGAGAGGTATACAGATAAAGGAAAAGTAACCATAAATGTTTTGAAAGTTAAGTTGGATGAAAACAACCAGGTTAAACCTATATATAATAAAGAGGGAATAATACATAAAAAACCTCTTTCTCAATTAACAGGAGATAACAAAGCAGTTGCAGGTCTAAATGGAGACTTTTATAATCCAAATTATCCTTCCTATCCAGTAGGAGCATTATTTAATAGAGAAGACTTAGTTTCTTCACCAAATTTAAGAGGCTACGAGTACCCAACTCTAATTAAAAGAGGAAATGATTATATAATAGACACATTAGAAGATATGATTAATCTTGAAACTGAAGATGGTAAAATCTTGAAAATTTCCGCAGTAAATAAAATGGGAACATTTTCAGATGAAATAGTAGTATTAAATGGAAATTGGGGAGAAAAATCTTTAGGTAAATACAAGGATAAGAAACTATTAGAAATCCTGGTATTTGGAGGAAGAGTAAGAGAAATAAGAGAAAATGGAGAACCCTTTGAAATACCAGAGAGTGGATATGTTATATTAACTAATGGAAATAATAAGGAAAAAATAAAAAGTATACTTGATGAAAGAACTAGAGTAGAAATAAAATATAATTTTGATTTAGATAATATAGATTGGGGTATAGGGGGAGCAAACTATATTGTTAAAGAAGGAAAATTGCATAATATTAATAAAGAAATATTAGGGAGACAACCAAGATCTGCTGTAGCAATAAACAAAGATAAAAGTGAGATTTATTTTATAGCAGTAGACGGAAGGAGTTCTAGTTCTGTAGGATTTACTCAGGAAGAGCTTGCAGAGTTCATAATAGAAATAGATGGATATGAAGCTATGAATTTAGATGGTGGAGGCTCTACTACATTGACAGCTCAAAAATATGACGAAATAGAAGTACTTAACTTTCCTTCTGATGGCAGAGAAAGAAGTCTGGTGTCTGGATTAGGAGTGTTTTCAGAGTACAAAAACTCCGACAAGGATGTTGAATTTATAAAAATAAATTTAGATAATAAATTTTACTTTAAAAATCAAGATATAAAGGTTGATGTAACTGGCTACAACAAATACCTTATTCCTGTTGAGATAGAAGAAAGATACATAAGAATAACATCGGATTTGAATAGTAGAAGTAGTAATGGAAATATAAAAATCACAGAAACAGGAAAAGCAAATATCAAGGTCAACTATAAAGGCTTAAAGAATGAAATTCCATTAGAAATAATAGGGGGACCTTATGAGATTCAAACAAATACTGAAATTATAAATATCGGAAGACAAGAAAAATTTGATTTGGGAGAATTTTATGCAGTAGGAGAAAAAGGTATAAAAGTAAAAATAAAGCCAAATGATATAAAGTGGAGCAGCCATAATTTTTCAGGAAAAGTTGAGGATGGAATTTTCATTTCAGGAAATAGTGACGGTAATGGATATTTAAAAGGAGATATGAACGAAGCTTATATAAAAATACCGATATCAATAGGTTACAGAGAAGTAGATATTTATGATTTTGAAGATATAGGTAGTTTAAACTATGAAGAATATCCTGAAAATTCAGGTGGTGAAATGTATATATATCCTAGGTCATCTGAGGGAAGAAATTCTTTAAAATTAAATTATGATTTTACTAAGATGGAAGATGGTGATCAAGCTATAGCCTTTGTAAACTTTAGAGAGGAAGGAGTTACATTGCCGGGAGAACCAATAGCAATGAATTTAAGTGTATTTGGAGATAAGCAGAATCACTGGCTTAGAACTAGAATTATCGATGCAGATGGAGATATGTATAAAGTAGATTTTGCTGAAAAAGTTGACTGGTGGGGATGGAAAGAAGTAATTGCTCAAATTCCAAAAGAAGTAAAATATCCTATAAAACTCCAAAATATTTATTTAGCTGAAATATATGATGATATGAGGGATTCTGGAAGTATTTATCTAGATGATCTGAAATTACTTTACCCGAATGATTCAGAAGAAAATAAAACTTTAGAGAGATCCAAGTACAAAGATATGTACAATAAAGCACCTGAAAAATATGAGCATATAATAGAATTTATAGAAAGTAAAATGTATTTAAATAAGGATGAAGAAAAATATGACAACAGCAATGAAAATATACTTTACTATGAATTAAGATCAATAGACGGTAGCATAATGGGTAAAATTGAAGATATAAAAGAAATATCCCTACAAAAAGATAAAAAAATTATAATAAATACGAATAATCCTATTGAAAATTTATATCAAAATGAATACAATGGGTTTACAAAGTTAATGGAAGAAGCTTTAAAAAATGGTAGTGAAGTAGTAGTTGTTTATAAGGGAGATTCATCTAAGATATATTATCAAAATGGATTTAGATATATTAGATACACTGAAGATTTAAACTTATATATAGATGAAGAGAATTTTTATTACAAATTTAATTGAGGGATATATGAATAAAAGCGAAATTAGAAAAGCAATATCAAAAAGAAGAAAAAGTATGTCAGAAAATGAAGTAAAAGAAAAAAGCAAAATAATAATAGATAAACTTATGAACACAGAAGAGTTTAAAAAAGCAGAAAATCTGATGGTTTTTTTAAGTTTTGACAATGAAGTTTATACTTTCAACCTTATAGAAAAGGCTATGAGTATGGGAAAGAAAGTAATTGTTCCCTACACAGTAAAAGAAACATTTGAAATTATACCAACTCTTCTTAAAAATATGGAAGAGGACCTTAAAGTAAGTAAGTATGGATATATGGAACCTAAAAAAGACAAAATACAGCAGATTTTAGAAGAAAATATCCATATGACTGTAGTTCCAGGACTGGCTTTTGATAAAAAAATGAATAGAATCGGATTTGGAAAAGGATACTATGATAGATACTTAGCTAAAACAAGAGAAGAATCAAAAAACATAGCTCTAGCTTATGAATACCAAGTTTTAGAAGAAATTCCTACGGATGATTTTGATGTTAAGATGGATTGTATAATTACAGAGGAAAACACATATAAAAATGCAGAATAATTTCTGCATTTTTATTAATATATACTAATTGTAAATATGGTTTATTAATGTTAGAATAAAAACTCAGGAAGTGAAATATGAGCAATATTGTAAAAAAAATCGAAGAAAATATCAAAGAATATAATCTAATAAAAGAAGGCCAAAATGTCCTCATAGGACTATCTGGAGGTCCAGATTCTGTCATGCTTTTTCACGGGTTAATAGAATTAAATAAAAAACTAGATTTTAATTTTTATGCAGCTCATATTAATCATCTCTATAGAGGCGAAGACGCAGATAAAGATGAGGAATTTGTTAGACAACTCTGTGAAAAATTCAATATAAAGCTATATGTAAAAAGACAAAATGCTTCCATACTAGCAAAGGAAAAGAAAATTACAGAAGAAGAAGCTGGCAGGGAAATTAGATATGGATTTTTTAATAAAATTCTTAAAGAACTTGGTAATGGTATAATTTCAACGGCTCATAACAAAAACGACCAAGCTGAAACCCTTTTGCAAAGAATTATTAGGGGAACTGGAGTTGAAGGTTTAATGGGAATGAACTATAAAGATAAGGATATAATTCGCCCATTACTTAATGTAAATAAAAAAGAAATTATTAATTATCTAAAAATAAATAATCTGGATTACTGCATTGATAAAACGAATATGCAAGCTATTTATGGAAGAAATAAAATACGATTAGAATTAATACCATACATCGAAAAAAAATTTAATAAAAATTTCCAAGATACTTTATTTAGAATGTCTGAAAACATGAAAGACGATTACAAAATTATTAACCAAGAATCAGAAAAAAAATTCCTGCAATGTCTAATTTCTAAGGACAAAGCGAAAATCACCTTAGATATAGATTCTCTAAAAAATTATCCTAAAGGCATAAGAAACCGTATTCTAAGAAATTCAATTGAAGATATTAAAGGAAATAAGGTAGATGTTGAAAGAAAACATATTGATTATTTAGATGGATTTATGCTAAAAAAAGAAACAGGAAAATCTATTGATTTAGGCGATAAAGTAGTTGGAGAAATTTCCTACGGTAAATTAATCATTAGAAATAAAGATAAAATTAAGGATTATGTGTATAATTTAGAGAAAGGCTTTGTTTTTATTGAAGAAATAAATAAAAAAATAATAATAAATCATGATGGCAATAATAAGATTAGTAAAAATAATAATTCAATATCAATAGATTCAGATAAAGTCAAAGGGCAACTTAAGGTTAGAAATAGGAAAAATGGAGATAAATTTCAACCCTTAGGAATGAAAGGAAACAAAAAAGTAAAAGATTATTTTATTGATAAAAAGATACCTGTAAGATTAAGAGATAAAATACCTTTGATTTGTGATGATGAAAATATTATTTGGATTGTAGGCTATAGAATGAATCATAATTATAGAATAACTGATAAAACACAAAATATAATTAAAATAAAAATTATGGAGGTATAAGATGGATTTAGAGAAAGTTACTAAAGAAATCATGATAAGTGAAGATGAAATAAAAAACAAAGTAAAAGAGTTAGGCGAGAAAATAACAGAAGATTATAGGGGAAAAGATCTGGTAGTAATATGTGTATTAAAAGGAGCAATAATGTTTGTTTCGGATTTAATAAAAGAGATTAAAGTACCTTTAGCGATAGATTTTATGGCTGTATCAAGCTATGGAAATTCGACTAAATCATCAGGTGTAGTAAAAATAATTAAAGACTTAGATGATAGTATAGAAGGAAAAGATATCTTGATAGTAGAAGATATAATAGACTCAGGTCTTACTTTGTCTTATTTGCTAGATAATCTAAAATCAAGAGAACCAAGTTCTATGGAAATATGTACATTACTTGATAAGCCTTCTGGAAGAAAATCCAATGTAAAAACAAAATATGTAGGATTTGAAATTAAGGATGAATTTGTAGTAGGATATGGACTTGATTATGCTGAGAAATATAGAAATATACCTCACATATTTGTATTAAAAGAAGAAGTATATCAGTAATTATTGAAACCATCTAACTAATATGTTAAAATAAAAAATTAGTGAGAAAGTAAATAATTAAGTTATGAATATATATAACTAAGCGAGGAGGACAAAATGAAAAAATTCGCAAAAGGCATCGGAATATATATAGCTATATTTATAGTTATACTATTGATAGTAAGTATGATGTCTAATACTGGAGTTGAGCCTAAAGAAATTTCTTTTTCAGAGCTTATAGTACAGCTTCAGAATAAAAACATAAGCAGTATAAACTTTATCGAAAACCAAGTAGAAGGTACTCTAAAAGACGGAACGCAGTTTAAATCCTATGTACCTAATATTGTAATGCTTTCAGATATATACAATAGATATTTGGCTTCAGATGTAGAAGCAGGAGTAGTCACAATGGAAGGTGAACCTATTCCAGAAACACCATTTTACATTCAACTATTACCAACTATAGGGATGATAGCTCTATTTGCTGTTTTCTGGTTTGTATTTATGAACAAATCCCAAGGTGGTGGAGGAAAGGTGATGTCTTTTGGTAAGAGTAAAGCAAAGTTACACGAAGACGATCCTAAGAATAGAATATCCTTCGACCAAGTAGCTGGTTTAGACGAAGAAAAAGAGGAAATGAGTGAAATTGTCGATTTCTTAAAGGATCATAAGAAATTCACAAAACTTGGAGCAAGGATACCAAAAGGAGTTCTTATGATAGGCCCTCCTGGAACCGGTAAAACTTATCTTTCTAAAGCGGTTGCAGGAGAAGCGGGAGTACCATTTTTCAGTATAAGTGGTTCAGACTTTGTCGAGATGTTTGTCGGAGTTGGTGCTTCTAGAGTTAGAGATTTATTTGAACAAGCAAAGAAAAACGCACCTTGTATTATATTTATTGATGAGATAGATGCAGTTGGTAGAAAAAGAGGTGCCGGATTAGGCGGTGGACATGATGAAAGAGAACAAACATTAAATCAACTTCTAGTTGAGATGGATGGTTTTGGAGTTAATGAAGGTATTATTATGATAGCCGCAACAAATAGACCGGACATATTGGACCCTGCTATATTAAGACCAGGAAGATTTGATAGACAGGTACATATAGGAATTCCTGATATTGTGGGAAGACAAGCTATACTAAAGGTACACGCAAAAAATAAACCACTAGCGGAAGATGTAGAACTTGAAATTATAGCGAGAAGAACACCAGGATTTACTCCAGCTGACTTAGAAAATTTGCTCAACGAAGCAGCATTACTTGCAGCTAGAAATAATCTAGAAGAAATACCAATGGAAACCATAGAAGAGTCAATTACCAAGGTAATAGCTGGACCTGAAAAGAGAAGTAAAGTAATAAGTGAAAATGAAAAAAGACTTACTGCGTATCACGAAGCGGGACATGCACTAGTAGCTACAATGCTTCCAAATACAGACCCTGTTCATATGATCTCCATTATACCTAGAGGTAGAGCTGGTGGATTTACTATGATAATACCGAAAGAAGATAAATATTATAGATCGAAGACAGAAATGGAAGAAACTTTGGTTCATTTGTTGGGAGGAAGAGTTGCTGAAAAACTTGTACTTGACGATATAAGTACAGGAGCATCTAATGATATACAGCGAGCTACAAAAATAGCAAGAGGTATGGTTACTCACTATGGTATGAGTGATGAGCTTGGACCTATGACTTACGGAAGCGACGAAGATGAAGTATTCTTAGGAAGAGATTTTTCTAAGAGTAAAAATTATTCAGAAGAAGTTGCTGCAAAAATAGATAATGAAATGAGAAATATAATAGATAAAGCATATTACAAGGCTGAAACACTACTTAATGATAATATGGATAAATTGCATAAAGTAGCTGAAGGTCTACTTGAAAAAGAGACTTTGGATGCGGAACAATTTAATGAAATAATAGCAGAATCGTAAACAAAAAAGTCTTGGATAACTTCCAAGACTTTTTTGTTTATAAATATATTCATAAATATTTTATTATTTATTAAGTAAATATATAATATTTTGGTGTATATTATAATTAGAAAGAGAGGGCCCTATGGATAAAGAGAGTATTTTAATAGTAGATGACGATAAAGATATTAGAAATATG
>CAYMUD010000012.1:0-21788 GCA_964393495.1 uncultured Clostridia bacterium
GTATTGCCAACCAACCATAATCCATAAATTTTCCCTCCTATAATTTTTTTATATTAAAATTGCTTTACTGCAATTTAATATCCTCTTATATTTTATTTGAACTTTAATTTTATAGGGTATTTTCTTTTTTTGTATTAAATATAGCAAGACTATTTTGTAAATTACATTTTATTATATCTTCAAAAATACAAAAAAATACGAAATAATTCAAAAAAAAACAGAATTATTTCGTATAATATTTAAATAAATTAATAATATAAGTTTATTTATTAAGATCTTTTTCTATCATAAGACCATCAATAAATTTTCTTACGCTTATTCTTCCTTGGTTTTGAGACTTTCCTCTGATATAGTTCATCTCTCTTCTAACCTCTTGAAAGTTAAACATTCGGTTGGAATACCTAGTAAAAGTTTCGTTTAAATAATCCTCTAGACCCAAATTAGCAACATTTGATAAACCCTTATTTATCGCTCTTCTCATACGCTGCTCAGCAGCTAGGGGATTATCGAAAATTATATCACAAATATCTTTCAATTTAAAATCCATAATGCTTGATTTTGATTCTATTAAGTATATACATATATCTAATATTTCTTCTGAACCTTTTTCTCCCATAATACCAATTCTACTTAAAATACACTTAATGTATTCACTATCATCTGATGAATTTTTCTCCATATTATCATTATTATGCTCATTATGAAAAAACTTCTCTATAGCTTTTAATTTTTTTTTCATACTTATTGATTCAGAAACATTTTCCATTACTTTTTCTATTTCAATTAAATTAATAGGCTTGTTTATGAAAAATTCTATCCCGCCAGAATAAGCCTTAGCTATCATATCTTTTGAACTAACCTGAGATATCATTACAAATTTTATATCTGAGTTTATGTCGCTAATCCTTTTTACCAGCTCTGCTCCTTCTAATTTAGGCATCAAAAAATCTACTAGAACTATGTCAGGCAAAAGTTTTTGTATATCTTCAAGAGCCTCTAATGCATCCGTGCTAAAACCTATAATATTTCCTAGGTCATTGTCTTCTATTATGTTTTCTAAAGCTTTAACTATAGCTATATCATCATCAACAATATATATCCTATTCATTAAATTTCACCTCTATTTATAGGTATCATTATTAAAAATTCTGTGAATCTATCCTCTGAAATCACTGATATTTCTCCCATAAATTCTTTTTCTACAATATCTTTAACAAGAGTAAGACCTATTCCTCTTTTGATTTCTCCAGAATCTTCATTAAATTTAGTTGAAAATCCAGGATGAAAAATATAATCAAGATTTTTATTTTTTATTCCTTCTCCGCTATCTCTAACCCTAAAAAATATGCTGTCATTTTTTCTTTCAAATATTAAATCCACCCTACCTCTATCCTTCCCAATTGATTCTATAGCATTCATCATAAGGTTTCTTAAGATAGACATTATATAGTAGTGTTTTTTTATTTCAATATCACTTTTTATATTTAAATTCAAATCTATATCTAGATTATTTTTATCTATATATACTCTTAACATCTCTCCTAAAATCTCTGCTGTATCGGAAAAAAACATACTTCTTTTTTCCAATCTTTTTCCCATTATATCTTCCATAGCTCCAATAAATCCTATATAGTTTTTCTTTACCTCATGTACCTCTTTAGCTATGTTTAGTGCTATTTCTGATTCCTCTCTCATATTATCGTCTTTTGATAGTTTTTCGTAAAGATTATAGGAATTTGACATTACCTTCTCAATAAAATCAATATTCATGTTCATATAATAAATTTCGCTTTCAAGCTCAGATGAAAAAACAAGAAGTCTCCTATACCTTTCTTCATGCTCTTTACGTTTTAAAAACAGGTGATAGTAATTTATGGAGATAATAATCAGAAAAGCTATGCCCCCTCGTACTGATGCTATCAAAAGCAGCATTATAAACTCACTGTGTATTACAAATCCCTCAGCAACTAATGCCCTAACAAAAATCTCACCAGTATTTCCTAAAAAATCACAGAGAACTACAGAAATAAACCAGTAAATATACTCTGAATGTTTAAATTTATAATAAAAATACTGATACAAAACTCCATATATAAAGTAAAACCCTAATTCTGGATAACTTCCTATGAAAGCCTCTAAAAAAGAATATCCAGAAAAAGTAGAAAATAAACTTCTACCTAAAATACTTATGAATCCTACATATAAAACAGTTGGAAAAGGCTTTAACTCTCTATATATATACAAAAGTACAGGTAGGGTAACGACAGATAATGTTATCCTAAATTCTTGAACCAAATAACCAAAATAAAATAAGGAGGCTAGTATATCTACTATAGCTATTAGAGTCATTTTTTTAAGTTTACTGTAGTTAATCATATTTTCTCCTGGATAAAATAATTATTTTTATAACTTAATTATAATATAACTATATACTATATTTTTAAAATTATAAAATTTTATCTAATAGTCTTTCCATTTCTAAAATTCTAGATCCCTTTATCAAAATTATAGAATCTTTCATTATATTTGGTTTTAGATTTTGAGCTAAATCATCTAAATCTTTATAAGAATGTATTTTATCCTTACCGAAGTTTTTTTGTGCACCTTTAGCAAAATATTCTCCCAACTCCCCAAGAGTGAATACCATGTCAACTTTATTTGGATCTATTTCTTCTCCTATAGTAATATGATTTTCCACTTCATTATCTCCCGTACCAAACATATCCCCTAGTACAATAATCTTTTGACTGTATCCTTTCAAGTCGTAAAGGGTTTCTAGAGCAAATCTTAAACTGCTAGGATTTGATTTGTAAGCATCATTAAGTATATGAAAATCATCTCCTTTAATTAGTTCATTTCTTAGACCTGTAGAGTCTATATGTTGGATAGAATTTTCAATTTCTTCAGCATTAAAGCCTAAATTCTCTGCTACAGCCACTGCAGCAGCAGCGTTGTATATATTGTGTCTCCCCAGCATAGGCAGAAAATATTCTTTTTCATTAACCTTTAAATTTATACCTTTATTTGTAGAAAAACAAAACTCTGTTGTATAATTATTAATCGGATTTTCTCCAAAAGATATTTTATTTATATTTCTATGTAAATTTTCTACTGCTTTTTTTAAAGGAGGACTATCTCCTAGATAAACCAAAATTCCTTCTTTCTTTACACCTTCTGCTATTTCCATTTTTGCCTTCAAAATATTTTCTACACTGCCGAGGTCGTTTATATGTACATCTGTAGAATTTGTAATTACTGCAATATCAGGAGGTGCTATTTCGCACAAAAGTTTGATATCACCAAGTCCAGACATACCCATTTCCAAAACTTCTATTTCTGTGTCTTCTTGCATAGATAAAATTGTAAGGGGCAGTCCATATTCATTGTTAAAATTCCCCGAAGTTTTATGTGTTTTATATTTAGATTTGAGTATGCTGTATATAATATCCTTTGTTGAGGTCTTGCCATTGCTTCCTGTTATACCTACTACTTTTGATCCCACCTGACTGTTGTACTCCTTTGACAAATCCTGGAGAGCTTTAGTTGTATCCTTAACTAAAATTAAAGGTATATCAATTTTAGGAAGAGGGATTTTTTCATCCCAAAAAGATGCAGTTGCCCCTTTTTTAGAAGCAGTTTCGATGTATTTATGGCCATCTGTATTTTCTCCTATTATTGGTATAAACAGCTGGCCTTTGTTTATCGTTCTGGTATCTATTGATACTCCATTGATTTGAAGGTTCTGGTATTTCTCTTTATTTATGTAGCCCTTAACCATTGATGCAATATTTTTAAGCTTTCTATTAATCATTAATTAACCTCCCTAACATAGATTAAAGAATTTTTATTTTTATAGAAATCCAAAGCATAATCTATAAGCATATCTAAGAGCTGACTGTAAGTTGTACCATCCGTCTTGTTCCACAGTATGGGAGTCATACTTTTCATAGTAAATCCAGGCATAGTATTTACTTCGCAGATATAGTACTTCTCTTCTTCACAAACAAAAAAATCTACTCTTGCCAATCCGTTACAATCTAGAACCTCATATGCTTTCAAAGACAAGTCTCTCATTTTATGACTGGTAACATCAGATATATTAGCAGGTATAACCTGAACAAGCTTACCGTCGATGTATTTTGAATTATAATCCATAAATCTTTTTTCTTGAATAAATTCCCCTACTACGGATACCTTTGCTTCTTCGTTTCCTATTACAGAAACCTGCATTTCTCTACCTATTATCTCACTTTCCACAACAACCTTTATATCATATAAAAAAGCTTTATCTACAAAATTAATCAGTTGTTCCTTATTCTCAGCTCTATTTATACCTATACTTGATCCCGAGCGAGAGGGCTTTATAAATAAAGGATAGTCTAACTTGCCTTCAATTTCTTCGATAATAACTTCTTTTTCCTTTCTCCATTTTTCCTTAGAAAAATATAAATAATCTCCTTGAGGAATATTTTTCAATTTGAAAATATCTTTAGCTATTGCTTTATCCATAGCTACAGCTGAAGAAGCCACATCATTTCCTACAAATGGAACATCTAAAACCTTTAATAACCCTTGTATATTTCCATCTTCTCCGTAAGTCCCATGAAGTGCAGGAAAAACTATTTTATCACCTTCATTGCTTACAATCTCTTCTATTACATTGCTTATAGTTCCTTTATTTATACTGTCATCATTTACTATAAGATCCTCCGGTCTTTCAATTTTATCTTCTACTATTCCTAAGCTTTTCCAGTAGCCTTTTTCATTTATATATATAGGTTTTACCCTGTATTTTTCCCTATTCAATGAATTAATTATACCTGATGCACTTATAAGTGAAACATCGTGTTCCACAGACTTTCCGCCGCATAAAACGTAAACGTCTTTTTTCATATAAACCTCCCGTTAATTTCAATAGTTATATTATATACAATTATTTATAATAGTTCATTAACTTTTTATTATAAATTGATTTTTTCCTTGGCAACTGTGTCTATAATCTAATTTTAACTTTTATGGATTATACCTTTATGATAAAATTATATTATTAAGTAGTAGGAGGACATCAATGAATTTATTTTGGGATGAAAATGTAACTTTTATAAGCCCTTTTGACAGTCATCATCTAATATATCTAGGAATATTTGCAGCAGCTTTAATACTTATGATAAGAAAAAGAGACATAATTAGAGAAAAACCTAATAAAATAGCTTTTGGAATATTAGTTCTTTCAGTATTTCAGCAGCTGCTTTTATATAGTTGGTACTTTTTAGAAACAGGCTTTAATGTTTCTGAAGCTTTACCTCTACATATTTGCAGGATTTCATCAATACTTGGCATATATTTTCTTATATCTAAAAACACCAAAGTATTAGATACCATGTTTTACTTTGGTCTATTTGCCTACGGTTCATTTATATATCCCCAAAGAATATATCCTGTATATCATGCTGTAGGTATATCCTACCTAATAAATCATGCCCTTACTATTTTACTACCATGGTTTGCACATATCGCCTACGACTGGAAACCTACTTTCAATAAATTCAAGGAAAGTTCTACTTTATTCTTGATATATTTTGCCTGTGTATATTTTTTGAATCCTCTTATAGATGGAAACTACTTTTACCTTAAATTCAGACCATTCTTTAAAGAATGGCCTGAATCTGTATACGTTCCTTTTATTATTACTTCAACCTTGTTAGGTTTTTATGCAGCATATAAAATTTCAAATAAAATTTTAGAATTAGGGAATGAAAAAAACAGGTTGTTTAATATTGGAAATATTTAACTCTTTTCAAACCTCCAAGAATCCCTTACCATATCTTTAACATCTCTTTTAGCCTTCCAGTTTAAATCTTTCTCGGCTTTTTTAGTATCTGCATAGGATATTGCTATATCTCCCTGCCTTCTATCTACTATTTCATAAGGTACCTCAACTCCATTTACTCTTACGAAATTATATATGATTTCAAGTACTGAAGTTCCTTTGCCCGTGCCTAAATTGTATATGTTGATTCCAGAATCTAGTTTTTCTAAAGCTGCTACGTGTCCCTCTGCTAAATCAACCACATGTATATAATCTCTAACTCCCGTACCATCTACAGTATCATAATCATCACCAAAGACATAAAGTTTATCCAACTCCCCTTTAGCTACTTTACTTACAAAGGGCATTAAATTGTTTGGTACTCCCTTAGGGTCTTCTCCTATTAGCCCGCTTTCATGGGCTCCTACGGGATTAAAGTATCTAAGTAAAGTTACTGCAAAATTGGGATTTGCCTTGTTGGCATCCTTAAGTATTCTTTCACTAATAGCTTTGGTTTCTCCGTATGGATTGGTAGTAGGTAAAAGATCCATATCTTCTTTTAAAGGAGATTCATTATCTCCATATACCGTGGCTGAAGAACTGAATACAAATTTCTCTACATTGTATTTTAAGCACATTTGGCTTAATTTTATAGTGCTTACCAAATTATTGTAGTAGTAATCTAAAGGTTTTTCAACGGATTCACCCACCGCCTTATACCCTGCAAAATGAATCACACCATGAAGTTGGTATTTTTTAAATAACTTCTCAATCTTATCTTCATCCGTTACATCTATCTTATAAAAATCCGGTTTTACTCCTGTTATTTTTTCGATTTTATCCAAAGTCTCAATACTGCTGTTTGACAAGTTATCTGCTATGATTACCTTATGATTTTTATTTATAAGCTCTACACAGGTGTGACTGCCTATAAATCCTAATCCTCCTGTAACTAATATGTTCATTTATTCCCCCTATACTGTTTTTTATTTGAATGATTCTACAGTAAATTTTCTAAATTTTTCCAAATCAATATCTGTCAGCACTCTACAATTAGGACTTTTAGGGTCTCTCAGTCTGTAATCCGCATAACTCATACCCTGAGTAAATCCAGGTCTGGTATCTATCTGTACATGTAAGTCCTCCCACTCAAACATATCCGGATGGGATAATGCTAGTACAGCACAAGGGTCGTGTATTGCAGGATCATCCTTTGTATAATCCAATATCATCTTATGCCCTATTTCAGATAAATTGCTTCCTATATTTTTTATTTCTTCTAAATTTTCTTCAGTTAAAGTTACCTCAACCGTTAGATTTATTCCTGCCATTATTAAAGGTACTCCACTATTATATACTATACTTGCAGCTTCAGGATCAACTAGAAAGTTATACTCGCTGCAGGGTGTTGCATTTCCATTGTTTATAGCTCCCCCCATAATACTTATAACTTTTATTTTTTCCTTAACCTCAGGGTAAACTTTTAATAAAAGTCCTATATTAGTAAGAGGACCAATAGCCACTATAGAAACTTTTTCTTCGGAATTCATCAATGTATCTCTAAGTACATTTAATGCACTGTATTCCGAAAGTTCTTTTAAACAATCTTTAGGAAAAAGCTCAAGAGTACCACCTATACCATCAGCTCCGTGAACGTGCCCGGCTTCTCTCTTAGGTTTTACTAAAGGTTCTTCTGCTCCTCTTGATAATACACAGTCTAACTCCATCAGGCCTGCTATTAGCTGAGCATTTCTAGTAGTCAAATCTATTCCTACATTTCCTGAAACGGAAGTAATAGCTTTTATATCAAAATCCTCAATATAATTTGCCATAACTATAGCTAATACGTCATCAACTCCCGGATCACAATCGATTATTAAGGGTATTTTTTTCATATAGATATACTCTCCTTATTTAGTTTTATAAAATAAATATATCACAATAAAGCCTGTTTTGGAAATGAAAGCCTATGAGACTTTCTTCTTGACAAACACTTTTTTTTGATATATCATTAAAAAAATTTAACAAATCAAAGCTATGATAGAAGAAAGTAAACTTGATGAAGCTATTAGGGAGTATTCACCTTAGACTGAAAGTGAATATTAGATTAATCATTTTGAAGTTCCTTCTTGAGCTACAGACTGAATTAAGTAGGTCTAGTCGTTTTCCAACGTTATATGGATAGAATATCAGATTTTTTAATCTCGTATTCGACAAAGTGCAGCATAACTGCTGAAATCGGGTGGTACCGCGAATTAGTTGATAAACCTTTCGTCCCTATATATTTATAATATTTAGGAATGGAAGGTTTTTTTGTGTTTAAAAATAAGAAAGGATGGTAAAAAATGAAAAACTGCATTGAAAGTAAAATCGTCAAAGATAAGAAAATTATAAAAAAAGTATCATATCAAGGGTTACCCTTTTCCTACTCTGAAATCACTTCAAAAACACTATTTAAAGGTGCAAAACTTATAAATAAAGAATCTTTTGAAGATGTATTTAAAGATGTACATGAAGAAAATTCTGATATAGGTGTGGTACCTATAGAAAATACTAAAGCAGGATATGTAAATGAAGTTTACGACTTACTTTTAAAATATAATTTGTACATAAATCAGGGCTACATCAAAAAAATAGATCACTGTCTTGCCTGTACTTATAACTCTAAAATTGAAGATATAAAAGAAGTTCACTCTCATCCTCAAGCTTTAATGCAGTGCAGAGAATATCTTAAAAAACATAATCTAAAAATAGTAAATGAAGTAAATACCGCAGTAGCTGCTAAAAAAACTAAAGATAAGCACGACAAAAGGATAGCCTGCTTATGTTCAGTGGAAGCAGCAAAATACTATGGACTTAAAATACTTAAAGAAAAACTTAATCCAAAAGAAAACTACACAAGATTTGGAGCAATATCTAAAGATTTAGTAGCCCAAAAAAATCACAATCGAATAAGCATACTATTTAAAGTTCCCCATGAAGCTGGAGCTCTTAATGAGGTGATATCCATATTTGCTAAAAATAATTTAAGTTTATCATCAATATATTCTAGACCTGATATGAAAAGTCCTTGGAAATACTTATTCTATCTGGACTTTGATGGAAACATCCTCGATGATTTAGTATTATCAATATTGAACAAACTTAAAGAAGAACTTCCTTATTTAAAAATACTTGGAAGTTATAAAATATAAAGTAGTTAAAATTATCCGCTAAATTTATCTAAAATTGCATAAATCTTCAATATATTTCAATTTATCATTGACATTTTTACATCATATGTTAGAATATTACAAATTATAAATATTTGAGGAGAAAAACTATGTTGCCTTTAAATAAATTTAATGCAGTTGAATATTTTAGCTATTTTATAAGTAATTATTATTATTACTTTTATTTTAGTATACGAAAATTGCATAAATATATATATAAAGGAACTAAATTCAGGTCTTCCTTCAGCGCGAATTGACCTTAATTTAAACTCAATAATCATAAGACAAAAAATTGTTAGAGTCCTTTATAGGACTCTTTTTTATTTTTATAAAATATTCCAGGAGGTAAAAAATGATATTAGTAATCAATAAAAACTCTACAAAAGAAGAAGTAGCAAAGGTGAAAGAAATAATTAAAAGCAAGGGATGTACTGAGCACGAATCTATTGGACTTAACTACCACATCATAGGAGTAGTGGGAGACACAAGTATAATTGACGAAGGAACTTTCCAGAGAAGTGAAGCAGTAGATAAGGTTTTACATATTCAAGAACCTTACAAAAAATCAAATAGACTTTTCCATCCTGCAAATACAAAAGTAAAAGTAGGAAATGAATTAGTTGGCGGAAAAAAATTAAGTATAATAGCAGGACCTTGCTCAGTAGAAAGCGAAGAACAAATCCTTTCAGTAGCTAAATCCGTAAAGAAATCTGGGGCAAGATTTCTTAGAGGTGGAGCATTCAAACCTAGAACCTCTCCTTACAGCTTCCAAGGATTAGAACTTGATGGTCTGGAATTATTAAAAAAAGCTAAGGAAAAAACAGGGCTTCCTATAGTTTCAGAAATAATGTCTACTGACTTAATAGATGAATTTGTAGAAAATGTCGATGTAATACAGGTTGGAGCAAGAAACATGCAGAACTTCGATCTTTTAAAAGAACTAGGCAAGACAAGAAAACCGATATTATTAAAAAGAGGAATGTCGGCAACAATTGAAGAACTACTAATGTCTGCTGAGTACATAATGTCCGGAGGAAATGAAAATGTGATTTTATGTGAAAGAGGCATAAGAACTTTCGAAAAATACACAAGAAATACTCTAGATCTAAGTGCAATACCAGCAATCAAAAAGTTAAGTCATTTACCTGTAATAGTTGATCCTTCTCATTCAACAGGATTTTGGTGGATGGTAGAGCCTCTTACTAAAGCAGCTATAGTAGCTGGTGCTGATGGAATGATAATCGAAGTACATAATGATCCAAAAAATGCATTATGTGACGGAAATCAATCTGTTAAACCTGAAAGATTCGAAGAATTAATGAAAAAAGTAAAAACTCTTGCAGAAATAGAAGGAAGAGAACTTTAAATAGGAAGGGAGGTTGTAATCATGGACAATTTATCTGATAAAAATATTACTATCATAGGTCTTGGACTTATTGGAGGATCTATAGCTAAAGCAGTATCAAATAATATAGAAGTAAAAAATCTGTGGGCTGTAGATATAAACAAAGAAACTTTAGATGCCGCTGAAAAAGAAAAAATAATAGAAAAAGGATTTACAAATCCAAAATATCCTCTACAAAATTCAGATATAGTGATATTATGTACTTATCCTGATGCAACCTTAGAATTCATAGAAAGAAATACAAAATATTTCAGGAAAAACTCTATTATAACAGACACAACTGGTATCAAAAAATCCATAATAGAAAAGATAAGGAGTATGCTTGACAAAAATATAATATTTATCGGAGGACATCCTATGGCTGGGAAAGAAGTTTCAGGGTATAAACACTCCAGTGTAAATATCTTTAAAAACTCCGAATACATACTTACTCCTTCTAATGATACAGATAAAAATTCACTAGATTTACTTACTAAACTAATAAAAAATATAGGATTTAATAAAGTAACATTTATGACTGCAGAAGTGCACGACCGAAAAATAGCCCTTACTAGTCAACTTCCCCACCTAATAGCATGTGCACTAATGAACAACAAAGGTTTAGAAGAAGATTTAAGTGGTATCGGTGGAAGTTTTAAAGATATGACTCGTGTGGCAAATATCAACTCCAATCTCTGGTGTGAGTTGATATCCGTAAATAAAAACAACCTACTTAAAGAAATGGACATCTTTATTGAAGATATCAATAAAATTTACGACGTAATAAAAAATAATGACAAAAAAGAACTAGAAAAAATATTTGAAAAAAGCAGCATGCGCAGAAAGGGTATTGATGATGAAAAAACTAACTGTTAATATAGAAGTTGATAAATACGATTTAATTATAGAAAAAGATATTTTTAAAAAAATAGGAAAAGAAGTGGCAAAAGTATATAATAACAAGAAGGTTTCAGTAATAACAGATAAAAATGTATATGAAATATACGGTGAAAAACTAAAAGAAAATCTTACTAAAACAGGATTTGATGTTGATATTATAGTTGTAAAGCCAGGAGAAGGTAGCAAATCTTTAGATGTTCTTGGAGAAGTTTATAAAAGACTACTTAGCTTTAACCTAACAAGAGGAGATTTAATAATAACCTTTGGAGGTGGAGTAGTAGGAGATTTAGGAGGATTTGCAGCAGCAACATTTCTTAGAGGTATAGACTATATTCAAATTCCATCTACCCTACTTGCACAAATTGACTCAAGCATAGGAGGTAAAGTAGCAGTAAATTTAGCAGAAGGAAAAAATCTAATAGGAAATTTTTATCATCCTAAAAAAGTAATTATAGATCCTAATCTTTTAAATACCTTAGAAGACAAATATATAAAAGATGGTCTTGGAGAAGTTATAAAATATGCTTGTATATATGATGAAAATTTCTTTAATCAACTCTGCTCAATAAATAGCCAAAATGAGCTTTTTGAAAATATAGAAGATATTATTTTCACATGCTGTAATATTAAAAAAAATGTTGTTGAAGAAGATTTGAAAGATAAAGGAATCAGAATGATTCTAAACTTTGGTCATACATTTGCCCATGGAATAGAAAAATCCACCAACTACAAATACGGCCATGGAGAAGCAGTATCCATAGGAATGTACAACATCACTAAAAGAAGTGAAGAACTTGGACTAACTAAACCAGGAACCTCTCAAAAAATCAAAGATATACTAAATAATTTTAATATAGAACACAGACTACCTAGTATAGTAGTAGAAGGAATATTAAACTCTATAAAATATGACAAAAAAAACATTTCTGGATTTATAAATCTAATTCTTTTAGAGAAAATCGGAAAAGTAACTATTAAAAAAATAAAATTCGAAGAAATAAATAGTTTCTTAGGAAAAAATCTAGTTAAAAAAAATATTGTCCTAATAGGAATGCCAGGATGCGGCAAATCGACCCTAGGCAAAGAAATTTCAAAAAAGTTAAATAAAACCTTAATTGATATGGATACATATATTGAAGAAAATGAAAAAAGAACTATAAAAGAAATGTTTTCTGAAAACGAAAATGTATTTAGAGATGCAGAAAGCAAATATTCCATAGAACTTAGCTCAAAAAATTCTCAAATCATAGCTACAGGTGGAGGCATAGTGAAAAGAAAAGAAAATATCTCCCAGCTCAGAAATAACTCGATAATTGTATTTATTAACAGACCTCTTGAAAATATCCTGAGTGATATAGATACGGAAACAAGGCCTTTATTAGTTGATGGAAAAAAAAATCTAGAAAAATTATATAATGAAAGATTTAATTTATATAAAGAATACTGCGATATCGAAATAGAAAATGTAGGTGGGATTTCTGATGTAGCCGATAAAATTATAGAGTTACTATTAGACCACGAAAGAAACTCATCTGATCTGAAATGATAAGGAATAACTTTTAGAAGCTCTCATCTTGAGTATGTATTTAAATTTATTATTAACTCATCTTTCCATTCTTTTTATTTCTTATCCTTTTTATCGAGAAGTTCGCTAGCAACTTTTCCTGTAATATATTCTACATCAATAGCAACTATAAGTGATTCAGTACACCCTTCTACTTTACTGTGTTTAGCACCATGAGGCATATCCCCTGAATATTTTTCTACTAGAGCCATAAAAGAATCATTCCATTCATCACCTTCTACTATTCTTGCCTTACCAAAGGCTATTACACTACTAAAGTAACTTGTATATTCTTCACTTACTATTTTATCTTTATCTACTACCGCAAAGGATACCTTTGGATTTTTTATGATGGCATCTACTTTATGTCCGGATTTTGCCGAGTGAAAATATATTTTATCATTGTAATATACATAGTTAAAGGGTACAGCATAAGGATAATCATCATCACCTAAGCATGCCATTATTCCATTTGTGCATCTTTCCAAAACCTTTACAGTATCTTCTTTTGATAATAACTGTTTTTTTCTTCTCATTTCTCTAAACATTATTTAATCCTTTCTTTTATTATTTTTTTTAATTCTATATTTTTTTACAAAAAATTAACAAAATACACCTTCTAAAGCAAATATCTTCTATAGTATATGTATTTTGATTTATGTCTAAATATTCACCTATTTATATAGTATATCAAAGTATATATTTAGTATCAATCATTTATAATTCAATTTTCTCAATAATCTTCACATCTTAAAAACATTATGATATAATTAGTATCATACTGATAGTTGAACTATCAATTTTAAGGAAAGGGGATAATTTATGGATTTAAATGAAAAACGAAAAAAAGAAATTGAAATTCAAAAGAAAAAAAGAAAAGAGGCAATAATAGTCTCAGCTCTTGAAATATTTAAAGAAAAAGGCATTGATTCAACTAAGATGACTGATATAGCGAGAAAATCAGAATACGGTGTAGCTACAGTATACAGGTATTTTTCTACTAAATCAGAGCTTGTAATTCAAGCAGCCACCCATTTATGGGAGAATGAAATATCCCAAATAAAAGATTTACTTATAGAAAAAACTTTTTCTAAAGCAACTTGTATAGAAAAAATGCAAAAAATTCTGGAGCTTTTTCTAGACGTATATAAAAATCATAAAGATATACTTAGATTCTTAGATGAATTTGATAGCTATATTCTTAAGGAAGAAATTTCTGGAAAACAATTAGAAAATTACGAAAAAAATATTTTAAACCTTAAAGAAACTGTAGTGAAAACTCTAAATAAAGGCATGGAAGAAGGAAGTGTTCGAAGGGACTTAGACCCTGAACTATTCTATACTACTACCACCCACTCATTAATGAGTCTCTGTCAAAAACTTGCTTTGAGGGGTAAAATTTTAAATACAGACAGCAATTTTAAAGCAGAGGAACAAATAAGAATACTTATAGATATTTCTATAAATTATATTAAAATAAAATAGGGGGACAAAATGAAAGAAAAATTACCTTTATCAAAACAAATAGCATATTCTATAGGCCAGTTCGGATGGTCGCTGCTATCTGGAATAATAGCAACTTATCTTATTTTTTATTATATACCTACAGGTAAGTCTGGTATTCCTGTATTCATTCCTCAGGTTGCTTTTCTAGGATTCCTTACAGTAATAGGAATGATTACTATGTTGGGAAGACTTTTCGATGCGGTAACAGATCCCTGGATAGCTACCTTAAGCGATAGATCTGAATCAAAACACGGAAGAAGAATTTCATATATGAGAAAGGCTGCCATTCCCTTTGCAGTATTTACAGCACTTGTTTTTTATTCTCCAGTACAGGGTGAAAGTCCTTTAAATGCCTTGTTTTTAACGGTAACCCTTCTCCTGCACTATTTCTTTTTAACAATGTATGTCACTCCTTACTATGCTCTATTATCTGAATTGGGACATACTCCTGAAGAAAGACTAAACCTTTCAACATATATTTCCGTAACCTGGTTTTTAGGTTTTGCTGTAGCTTCTCAAGCTCCAGTCTTATGGAATGTATTCGTTAATATGGGTTATCCTAAAGAAACTGCGGTACTTATTGCTTTTTCTATCCTATCCGCAATAGGCCTTGTACTTCTTTTGATTCCAGTATTTACCATAGATGAAAATAAATACTGCCAATCAGTACCTTCTAAAATGAATATGATAGAATCAATAAAAGCAACCTTCAGCAATAAGGAATTCACCAGATTTGTAATTTCCGATTACGTATACTGGATAGCAATTACTATTTTTCAAAATGGGCTTTTATATTATATTACCGTACTCTTAGACAAACCTGAAGAACTACTTGGACTTCTTCTGGTGCTTTTAGGAGTAGGTTCCTTTATATTTTACATACCTGTTAATATTTTGGCAAAAAAATATGGAAAGAAGAAGCTTTTAGTAGCAGCTTTTATATTATTTATAGGGGTTTATATTTTCGGAATATTCCTTGGAAAACTACCTATATCAACCACAGCTCAGGCATATATACTTGTGATTTTAGGTTCCATACCCATGGCCGTATTCGGAATACTACCAAATGCGGTTATCGGAGACATTGCAGAATACGATGCTAAAAAAACCGGCACTAAAAGAGAGGGTATGTTTTACGGCACTCGTACCTTCATTTCTAAACTAGGACAGATGACTTCCATGTTGATTTTAAGCGCTCTCCTTCTACTAAAGAGGAACGGTACCAACGAATTTGGTATAAGATTAACAGCGGTAGCTGCCGCCCTTTTCTGTGTTTTAGGTCTGGTATTTCTACTGAGATACAACGAAGAAAAAATAAATCAAAAAATGGAGAAATCAGATGCTTCATAATCTAGAATTTCACATTTCATATGTTTCTGATGGTGAGGTAAGAAAAAAAACTTTTTTGGAATCTTTTGAAAATAAAGACCTAAAAATAATTGTAGAAAAAAAAAGAGAAGATAATTTAACTTCTCTCAAAATGGATATCTATCCTAAAAAAAATATAGAGTTTAAAAAAATATACGGAGACCTAATCTTTGATTTTCAAGATAAGGACAAAATATATGCCAATGGATACCAATCCTGGACAGATAGCAGAGAATTTTCTATTAAGGAAAAGATGAAAGGTATATCTAAATTAGCATTACCAGTAGCTAAAAAATTTAATCTTAAAAGCTATGGAGATTATAACTTCCAAAAATACTCCCGAAAAAAAGGAGATTTTCACAGCTATACCTATTCCTATATTAGAAGAGAAAATACATACCACCTTTTTGCATCTCTCACTGAAGAGTCGGGGTTCACAGTAATAGAAACTTCTTCTTCTAATAAAAGAGTTAGAATTTCAAAGGATTCCTCAGGTCTTAATATAAAGGATCAATATACGCCATTCCAGCTTATATATACAGCAGGTAGTGAAGAAAAAGTTTTCAACAAATATTTCCAAACTGCCGGTATAGAAAAGCCTCAAGGAGAAAAAATAACAGGCTGGACCAGCTGGTACAATTATTATGAAAATATAACCGAAGAAAAAATACTTAAGAATTTAGATAACTTTGGAAAAGAAAATAAAAAAATTGATGTTTTTCAAATAGATGACGGATACCAGGAAAATGTCGGAGACTGGCTTAATGTGGACAAGAAAAAATTTCCAAATGGAATGAAGTATATTGCTAAAAAAATTCATAAAAAAGGATTCAAGGCAGGCATATGGCTTTCTCCCTTTGTATGCGAAAAAAATTCAAACTTATATAAAAATCATAAGGATTGGCTTGTAAAGAATAAGGATGGAAATCCTCTATGGGCCGGTAGTAATTGGAGCAACTTTTATTCTTTAGATATATACAACATTGAAGTTCAGAATTATTTGAAAAAAGTCTTCAAAACTATCCTTGAAGACTGGGGATATGACATGGTAAAACTCGATTTTCTTTATGCTGCATGTATTGTCCCTAGAAAAGATAAAACCCGAGGTGAAATCATGACCTACGGTGTTGATATGTTAAGAGAAATGGTTAAGGATAAGTTGATTCTAGGTTGCGGCGTCCCTTTAGGTCCTGCCTTTGGTAAATTTGACTACTGTAGGATAGGTTGTGATGCAGGATTAGATTGGGACGATAAATTTTATATGAAACTACTTCACAGGGAAAGAATATCCACCTTTAATTCTCTTAGAAATACAGTCTCAAGAAGACACCTTAATGGAAGAGCCTTTATAAATGATCCAGACGTATTCCTTTTAAGAGAGGAAAATATTCAGCTTTCTAAAATACAGAAAAAAACTCTTGCAGTAGTAAACAGTATTTTGGGAGGACTCCTTTTTACCTCTGATGACATATCCAAATACAATAAAAACCAGAAAAAAATATTTGATCAAGTTCTAAATTCAAAAAATATAAAAATAATAAAGTTGGAAATACCTTCAGATAATACATATAAAGTAAATTATCTAGATAATTCTAAGAAAAAAATAGCTTATATCAATTTAAATTCAAAACCATATACAATAGATTCTTTATATTTGAAACCCTACGAAAGTAAAGTACTCCAGGAGGTTTAACCGTGAATAAATCAAAGAAAATATTTGACAATGAAATAAATCCAAAAGCCTATAAAAAAGCAGTAAAGACTAAAAATAAATATATTAAAAAATTCGGTGATGATTCCCATAAAAATTATCCTTTAAAAGTGATTGAAAATAAAACCCTTAAACCTTTTATAGGAGTTGAAAATATAGTTATAGGAGAGGAAGCTACCACCCCAAATTTTAAGAAAGGAATAGTTGTAGGAAACATAAGAATGGGATACGGCCACTACAGAATTGCCATGGCCGTAGCTTCTGCCGCTAATTCCATGGGATATACCCCCTACTGGTTTGATTTAAATTCCTTTAAGGAAACCACCGGAGGGAAAATCATACATCATCTTAACTCTCTGTATTCTTTAGGTTCAAGATTATCTCAAAAATATTCTCTTTTCAACAAATTCTACTGGGAGCCTTTGAACTCAAAAGGATTTAAAAAACTTTCATATAATTCACAAGATCAAAAAACTTCAGAACTTATGACACCTATTTTTAAAAACATTCCTAAAGATATGCCCTTTATAGCTACTCATGTTTGGCCGGCACAGGCAGCTGTTCATGCTCGAATGAAGAAAGTGGTAAATGTAATTCCCGATAACTGGCCTATGGCTCTTCACCTATCTGAAGGCTCTATTCACACTCTACAAACACCTTCCAGCTATTTAGGATATAGGACATTAAAGGGGATGGATGGGAACAAGGTACTAAAACCTATCCCGGAAGATGAGATTTACTACACAGGCCACTACGTTGACCACGAACTCGTATCAAATATTGACAAGGATTGTAAAAAAAGACTGAAAAGAATAAAGGAAAACAGACCTAAAAGAATCCTGCTAAGTGTAGGTGGAGCTGGAGCTCAAAAAGAAATATTTGAAGAAATAATAAAACATCTTCTCCCTATAATTCAAAACCATGAAGCAGTTCTTTATATCAATATTGGGGATCATGTAATGGTATGGGAAGATTTGAAAAAATCAATTCCAGAACTGGAAGAAAAAACTACACTTCATTGGAATAACTGGGATGAAACTCATGAATTTGCTCAAAAATCTCTAGAGGGAAAAGTTTCAGGAATACATTTGTTTTACAACAAAGATATTTTTCCAGCTGTATACGGAACAAATCTTCTAATGAGATCTTCGGATATTCTAATCACAAAACCAAGTGAACTATCCTTCTACCCTGTACCTAAACTTTTAATAAAGCGTATTGGGGGACATGAAAAATGGGGAGCAGTTAGGGCCTCAGAAATTGGAGACGGCACCCTAGAATGTGAAACTACAGATAAAAGTTTACAAATGCTGGATTTAATCTTTAATGATAATGATATTTTAACCATGCTCAACGAAAATATTTTAAAGGCTTCAAAAATTGGAATTTACAATGGCGCATACAAAGTTGTTGAACTAGCTGTGGGAGAAGAAAATCTATGATTGATTTAGAAAAACTACAATCCAGTTTTAAAGAGAACTTCAATACAAATAATTCTCCAAGAATATACTTCTCTCCTGGAAGAATAAATCTAATGGGAGAACATATAGACTACAACGGTGGTTATGTGGTGGCAGCAGCTGTAAATATGGGAACCTATGCTGCTGCCTATCCAAACAAGCAAAATGAAATTAGGCTTTTTTCATTAAACTACAAGGAAGTAGGTATTGTAAAGACACATATTAGGGATATATCCTACAGAAAAGAACAGGAATGGGCTAACTATCCTCTGGGAGTAATTCATACCTTTCAAAAAAAAGGTTTTAAACTTAGTCAAGGTTTAGATATTGTCTTTTCAGGTAATATACCCCACAACTCCGGACTTTCATCCAGTGCCTCTATAGAACTTGCTACTGCTGAAGCCCTTAAGGATTTATTTGATTTTAAATTAAATAAAATTGAAACTGCAGTATTATGTAGGGAGTCGGAAAATAATTTTAATGGTGTCAGCTGCGGTATCATGGACCAGTTTGTATGTTCTATGGGAGAAGAAAATAAGGTTATACTTTTAAAATCAGATACTCTCAAATATAAACTAGTGCCCTTTCTCAGCAAAAAACATTCTTTTATAATAATTAACTCAAATATAAATAGGAAGCTTTCTGACTCAAAATACAACGAAAGAGTAAAGGAATGTGATAGTGCCCTTAAAGATTTAAAGAAGATAAAAAAAACAAAAAACCTGTGTTCCTTAGACACCAAAGAATTTAATAAATATAAAAATAAAATAAAAAACATCACCCATAGAAAAAGAGCAGAACATGTAGTAGAAGAAAACTATAGAACTAAGCTAGCAGCCAAAGCCCTGGAAAATAAAGAATTAAATCTTTTTGGTAAGCTGATGTATGAATCACATAAATCCTTACATTACAATTATGAAGTATCCATACCTCATCTTGATACACTAGTAGAGCTTTCAGAAAAAGAAGGAGCTCTTGGTTCTAAAATGACCGGAGCTGGATTTGGAGGATGTACCGTCAGTTTAATTCCAAATAATATAATTTCAGATTTTATTAAAAATATCAAAAGAGAATATAAAATCAAATACAGTATAGATGCAGATATTTACATAGTTAAAATATCCAAGGGAGCCCAGAGAATTAAATAAGGAGGCAGTAATGTCAGATATTTATAAATACATAGAAAAACTTATCAACTATGGTATTTACAAAGAACTTATTGGTTCAGACGATAAAATATATGTAAGAAATAAAATTTTAGATATATTAGGTCTGGAAGGATACGATAAAGTTTACCTAAAAAAAGAAAAATCAGAAAACCTTCAAAATATACTTGAGTATATTCTTGATTACGCTTGGGAAAAAGGACTTCTAGAAAATAATTCAAGTCTGTATAGAGATCTATTAGATACTAGAATAATGGATTGTCTTACCCCAAATCCTGGAGTTATTATTTCCGATTTTAAAAAAAGATACAATATATCTCCCCAAAAAGCTACATCAGGATTTTACAAAACTTCTCTTGATTCAAATTATATAAGAAAAAGTAGAATAGCTAAAAATCTTTTTTGGAAATCCAAATCAAAATACGGAGAACTAGAGATAACTATAAATTTATCAAAACCTGAAAAAGATCCAAAGGATATAGAAGCAGCCAAAAAAAATACTCAATCTTCATATCCTCAGTGTGTTTTATGTAAAGAAAATGAAGGCTATGCTGGAGGAATCAACCACCCTGCCAGGCAAAATTTAAGACTTATTCCTTTGACTCTTGAAGAAGAAAAATGGTACCTCCAGTATTCTCCCTACTCCTACTACCGTGAACACTGTATAGTACTATGTGAAGAACATCGTCAAATGAAGATTGATATAAAAACCTTCAAGAGATTACTATCCTTCACAGAACAGTTTCCCCACTATTTTATAGGATCCAATGCTGATTTGCCTCTAGTTGGAGGATCTATACTATCTCATGATCATTTCCAGGGAGGAAGATACACCTTTCCTATGGAAAATGCAAAAGAACATATCAAAATCAATTTAAGAAAGTATCCTGGTATAGATGCTGCAGTTTTATACTGGCCTATGTCTGTATTGAGATTAAAGGGTAAAAACAAAGACACTTTAGCTAAAGCTGCAAATCATATTCTTGAAAAGTGGAGAAAATATTCAAATAAAGACTTAAATATTATATCTTCATCAAGAGGAGAAAATCATAATACAATTACTCCTATAACAAGGATTAAAAAAGATAAATACGAAATGGATTTAGTATTTAGAAATAATAGAAAAACCCAAGAATATCCCTTTGGAATATTCCACCCTCACAAGGAATACCACCATATAAAAAAAGAAAATATCGGACTTATAGAAGTAATGGGCCGGGCAATACTGCCGCCTAGATTAAAAAAAGAAATGGACCTTCTAGAAGAATGTCTTAAAGGAAATATGGAAATTAATGAGTGTAGAGAAATTTCTAATCATAAGGATTGGTACTTAATGATAAAGGAAAAATATCCAGATAAAAATCAAAACTGGAAGCAAATATTAAAAAAAGAAATAGGTATAATTTATGAAAATATACTTCAAGACTGCGCCCTATTCAAAAATCCAGAAGATTTAGCCTTTGCAGTTTCTCAGAAACTAATTAGATAATAAAAACATAAAATCACGAGGAAGATCCTCTCCCTCGTGATGCTTATCTATCAATTACAGATTATATTTCATTAATTAATATATATACATACAAAATTGTTAAAATCATTAGGCAATATCACAGTATATGTCATACAAGCCGTCAAATATTTTATCCCAATAAAAACATGTTATTTTTACGTTAAATAAAAAAATCACAAAAAAAGAACACAAAGAAAA
>CAYMUD010000013.1:0-21739 GCA_964393495.1 uncultured Clostridia bacterium
CTCAAGAAATTGATTATATGGAAGAGCCTATAGTAAGAGCAGATATTATGACACCTTCAGATTATATAGGTCCAATAATGGAACTTTGTCAGGAAAGAAGAGGAACTTATGAAAAAATGGAATATATTGAAGAAAACAGAGTAGTTCTTCATTATAAGTTGCCTTTAAATGAAATAATTTACGACTTCTTTGACGCTTTAAAGTCTAGAACTAGAGGATATGCATCATTGGATTATGAATTAAAAGGATATCAAAGGGCTGATTTAGATAAGCTTGATATTTTAATTAATGAAGAAGTAGTAGATGCATTTTCTATAATTGTACACAGAGATAAAGCTTATGAAAGAGGTAGAGGTATAGCTGAAAAATTAAAAGACGTTATTCCTAGACATATGTTTACAGTACCTATTCAGGCAGCTATTGGAGGAAAAATTATTGCTAGAGAAACCGTTAGAGCTTTAAGAAAAGATGTTACATCAAAATGCTACGGTGGAGATATATCAAGAAAGAAAAAACTTCTTGAAAAACAAAAAGAAGGTAAGAAGAAGATGAGACAAATAGGTAATGTAGAAGTGCCTCAAGAGGCTTTTATGGTTGTACTAAAATTCGATAAATAAAGGAAATAAATGAAAAAATTAGGATTATACATACATATACCTTTTTGCGAAAGCAAATGCCATTACTGTGATTTTTATTCGATTACAAAATCTACTTCTGGTATAAAGGAAAATTATATTAAATGTTTAATAAAAGAATTAGAGTTAAACAAAGAAAGATTAGACGGATGCAAACTTGATACTATATTTATTGGAGGAGGTACTCCGTCTACCGTTGATGCAAACTTCTATGAGAATGTGTTAAATTATTTAAGAAATAACAATTTAATATCTAATAATGCTGAAGTTACTATGGAAGTCAATCCCAAAAAAAGAGGATACGATTATCTGAATAAAATTAAAGAAATTGGTGTAAATAGATTAAGTGTAGGAATACAAACTTTTGACAATGATATACTTAAAGTTATAGGAAGGAACCATAACAGAAAAGAAGGCCAGGATTTTTTAAGCAAAGTGAATAAGGTTGGCTTCCAAAATATAAGCTGTGATCTTATTTTTAATCTTCCACTGCAAAAATATGAGCATATAGAAAAAGATATAGATATTTTAGAAGAATATAATTTAAAACATATATCTCTTTATTCTCTAAAAGTAAATACTAATACTATAATGAATGATATAGTAAAAGAAGATAAATATAAGTTGATGGATGAAGATGAAGAAAGAGAAACTTACTATAGATCTAGAGAATATTTAGAAAAAAATGGATATATGCAGTATGAGATTTCTAATTTTTCTAAAGTAGGCTATGAAAGTCAGCACAACCTTAAATACTGGAATAGAATGCAATACCTAGGAATAGGAACTAGTGCTCATTCTTTTATTAATAATAAAAGATACAGCAATGTATCAAATGTAAATCAATATATAAATAAAATCATGTCTAATGAATCAGCAGTAAATTTTGAAGAATATATAGATAATGAAGAAGCAATATGGGAATATTTATTTTTAGGATTAAGAAAAATTAAAGGTATAGATATCAAAGAATTTGAAAAAACCTTTAATATTTCTTTTTCTATGTATAATGATAAGGTCGGAAAGTTAATAGAAGACAAGTTGTTAGAAATAAAAAACAATAGATTAAGATTAACTAGAAAAGGAATTGATTTATCAAATCATGTATTTGTAGAGTTAAAATAACTAATAATACTTGACAAAATTACTTAAGAGTAGTATCTTATTGTCAAGGCCTTAGCACTCATCAATAAAGAGTGCTAATAGAGAGGTGATGTAATGGAACTCAATAAAAGAAAAATTCAAATATTGAAGGCTATAATTCACAGCTATATAGATGAAGGAGAGGCGATTGGTTCACGAACTTTATCTAAAAAATATGATCTAGGGGTTAGCTCGGCTACTATAAGAAACGAAATGTCCGACTTAGAAGATTTAGGATATCTTTTAAAACCTCACACGTCTGCAGGGAGGGTACCAAGCGATAAAGCTTATAGACTTTATGTTGATAATATACTGGTAGATAAAAACAAATCCAAGCATTATAAACAGATAAAAAAGATACTTCAGGGAGAAATTAATGAAATGGATATGTTTTTAAAGAATTCTAGTAGAATTCTTGCTCAGTTGACAAAGTATACCTCTTTTATAATTGCACCTCAGTTAAAGAAATCTAAATTGAAACATGTACAATTAGTACCTGTTTCTAGAAGAAAAGTTTTAATAGTAATGATTATGCAAAATAACATAGTTAAAAATGTTCTGCTAAATCTAAAAACACCCATACCAGAGAATCAAATTAACAAAATATCAAACTTGCTTAATGATGAGTTAGTAGGTCTGAGGTTGGATATGATAGATTTAAGTATGAAAAACAAAATAAAAGAAGAGATATATTCAATAAGAAATCAATACGAACAAAAAATAGATGGATTAATGAAGGTTCTTATAAGCAATTTAAATGAATACAATAAGGTAGACGTATATAGCGATGGATTAAACAATATGTTAAATTTTCCAGAATATAATGATACAGAAAAAATCAGAGAGTTTCTGTCTTTTGTTGAAGATAAAGACAATATAGTTAAACTCCTGCTTAAAAATACCAGTGAAGATTTAGACATTACAATAGGACATGAAAATATTTTCGATGAAATTAGAAAATGCAGCTTAATTACAGCTACATATAAATTTAATGGAATTACAGTAGGAAAGCTAGGGGTTTTAGGTCCGACTAGAATGGATTATAAAACAACAATACCTATAGTAAAGGCATTATCATACAACATTAATGAAATAATCGAGAAAAACTTTAAAGAACAAAGCAAGGAGTGATGATTATGGCAAAAAACAAAAAAAAGACAGAAGATGTTAAACCAGAAGAAAAAGAAGCAGAAAATAATGATAACAAAGAAAGTCAGAAAAAAGAGGAATCTAACAAAGAATTAAATGAAAAAGAAAATTTAGAAGAAAAAAATGAGCAAGAAGAAGATCAAAACATAGTTAAGGAGTCGGAAGAAAACGAGAAAAAGATTAAACAGATAAATAACAAATTATTAAGACTTCAGGCTGATTTTCTTAATTACAAAACGAGAACAGAAAAAGAAAAAGTAAAATACTACAACGATGCAATTGAAGATTTGGTATGTGAAATGCTTCCTATAATGGATAACTTTGAAAGAGCATTAGAAAACTTAGACTCTGATGAGAATTTGTTGCAGGGTGTTGAAATGATATTAAATCAACTAAAAAATCTTCTAAAAAAATACGGCGTCGAAGAAATAGATGCATTAGGAAAGAAATTTGACCCTAATTTACATCATGGAGTATCTACAGAAGAATCAGAAAAAGAAGAAGATACGGTAATTGAAGTATTCCAAAAAGGATACAAATTAAAAAATAAAATAATTAGACCAAGTATGGTTAAAATATCAAAATAAGGAGGAAATAAATTATGAGCAAAGTAATAGGAATTGACTTAGGAACAACAAACTCATGTGTTGCAGTGATGGAAGGTGGAGAATCAACAATAATAACAAATTCAGAAGGAAAAAGAACAACACCTTCAGTAGTAGCTTTTACAAAAGAAGGAGAAAGATTAGTTGGGGAAACTGCTAAAAGACAGGTGGTAACAAACCCTGAAAACACAGTAGAATCAATAAAAAGACATATGGGTAGCGAACACAAAGAAAAAATACAGGGAAAAGAATATACACCACAGGATATATCAGCTTTTATATTACAAAAATTAAAAGCAGATGCTGAAAGTTACTTAGGAGAAAAAGTAGAAGAGGCGGTTATAACTGTACCAGCATATTTCAGTGATAGTCAAAGACAAGCAACAAAAGATGCAGGTAAAATTGCAGGATTAACTGTAAAAAGAATTATTAATGAACCTACAGCGGCTTCGTTAGCTTATGGTATAGATAAAGAAGAAGAAATGCAAACCATAATGGTATATGATTTAGGTGGTGGAACTTTTGATGTTTCTATACTCGAAATCGGAGATGGAGTATTTGAAGTTAAAGCAACTAGTGGAAATAACCACTTAGGTGGAGATGATTTTGACAAGGTATTAGTAGATTATATAGCAAAAGAATTTAAAAATGATAATGGTGTGGACTTAAGAACAGATAAAATGGCACTTCAAAGGTTAGATGAGGCTGCAGAAAATGCTAAAAAAGAATTATCTTCAACTATGTCAACTAACATTAATTTGCCATTTATAACAGCTACTCAAGAAGGTCCAAAACACTTAGATATAGATATATCAAGATCTAAATTTAATGAATTAACGAGTCATTTAGTAGATAAAACAATAGAACCTACAAAAAAAGCTTTAGCTGACGCTAAATTATCAGCAAGTGACATAGATAAAGTTATACTAGTAGGAGGTTCGACTAGAATACCAGCTGTTCAAGAAGCAGTTAAGAATATTACTCATAAAGATCCTCATAAAGGTATAAATCCTGACGAATGTGTTGCATTAGGTGCAGCAATCCAAGGTGGAGTACTTTCAGGGGAATTCGGGAAAGATATTTTACTAGTTGATGTTACACCACTTTCCTTAGGTATAGAAACATTAGGTGGAGTGTTTACACAATTAATAGAAAGAAACACAAGAATACCTAATAAAAAGAGTCAGGTTTTTTCCACAGCTGCAGATAATCAGACAGCAGTAGATGTACATGTATTACAAGGTGAAAGACAGATGGCTAAGGATAATATATCTTTAGGTAGGTTTCAACTTACTGGAATTCCACCAGCACCAAGAGGAGTTCCACAAATAGAAGTAACTTTTGATATAGATGCTAATGGTATAGTAAATGTTTATGCTAAGGATAAAGGAACTGGAAAAGAACAAAAAATTACTATAACGGCAACTACAAATCTATCAGATGATGAAATAGACAAGAAAGTAAAAGAAGCTGAAAAATTTGCAGAAGAAGATAAAAAGAAAAAAGAAGAGATAGAAGTGGTTAACAAAGCTGATAATTTAATCTATCAAACAGAAAAAAGCCTGAAGGATTTAGAAGACAAAATATCTGATGAGGAAAAAGAATCTTTAAATAGTAAAAAAGATGAATTGAAGAAAGCTTTAGAATCTAATAATGTAGAAGAAATAAAAGCAAAAACTGATGATTTAACTGAAGTGTTTAATAAAATTGCAGAAAAAATATATCAACAAGAAGCTCAAAACCAAGGAGCACAGCAACCAGGCGGGCAACAAGGAGAGCAAGAAGCTGAAGAAGATGAAGATGTTGTTGATGCAGATTATGAAGTAGTAGACGAAGATGAAGAAAAAGATGAATAAAAAGGTGAATAAAGCTAAATCATATGATTTAGCTTTGCTTTTTAACGGTGGTGATGAAGTATGAGTAAGAGAGACTATTATGAAATTTTAGGTATTAGCAAAGATGCTGATCAACAGGAAATCAAAAAAGCTTTTAGAAAATTAGCTAAAAAGTATCATCCTGATCTTAATCCAGATGATGAAGGTTCAGAGGTGAAGTTTAAAGAAGTAAACGAAGCCTATGAAGTATTAAGTGATGAAGAAAAAAGAAGAAAATATGATCAATTCGGACATGCTGCCTTTGATCAAAATCAAGGATTTGGCGGCGGTGGTGGAAACTACCAAGGATTTGATGATATATTTGGTGATATATTTGGAGACTTTTTCGGAGGAGGCTCTGGAAGAAGACGTTCTGGACCTAAAAAAGGCCAAGATTTAAAAATCAGGCTAAACATATCTTTTAAAGAAGCTGCATTTGGTACAAAAAAAGAAATAAAAATAAACAGAATGGAATCTTGTTCTAAATGTGGTGGAAGTGGAGCAGAACCAGGTACAAGTAAGAAGACCTGTAGTACCTGTCACGGAAGTGGTAGTGTAAGAACTGTTCAGAATACACCATTTGGAAAATTCCAAAATGTAAGTACTTGTCCTCAGTGTAATGGTTCTGGAGAAATCATAGAAAAACCTTGCAGTAGTTGTGGAGGAACAGGAAAAGAAAAAAAATCAAGGAAGGTAACTATAAATATACCGGCAGGGGTTGATAATGGTTCAATTATACCTTTAAGAGGTGAAGGGAACCATGGCGAAAAAGGAGCTCCTAGCGGAGATTTATACGTATATCTAAGTGTGAAACCTCATAAAATATTCGAAAGAGATAGCTACGATATTTGGCTGGAGAAGAAAATTTCCTATCCAACAGCAGCTTTAGGTAATATAATAAAGGTAGAAACTCTTGATGGAAGTGTAAAATATAAAATACCTGCAGGAACTCAAACAGGGACTGTATTTAGACTTAAAAATAAAGGGATTCAAAAGCTTAGAGGATCAGGTAAAGGTGATCAGTATGTAAAAGTAGTGGTTGATATACCTAGGGATCTAAATAAAAAACAGACAGAAACAATCAAAAACTTAGCAGAAGACTTTGGTGAAAAAATAGAACCACAAAAAAAAAGGATAATTGATAAGGTAAAAGATGCCTTTAACTAAGGAGAGTGTTTTTTTTGAAATGGATTGAAATACTTGTTAAAACCACTTCGGAATTCGAGGAAAATGTAACAAATATTTTATATGAAGCAAATATCCAAGGAATAGTAATTGAAGATTTTCAAGATGTTTTAGACTTGGAAAAAAATAAAGATGATTGGGATTTTATAGACCCGGAGCTTCTAAATAATTACTCTGAAGGAATAATTATAAAAGGATATTTAGAAGAAGATGATAGAGTCCAAGAACAAATAAATTTCATAAAAGAAAAGATTCATAGTTTACCTAGATATGATTTAGATATAAGAAGTACTGAAGTTAAAATAAGTACTATAGAGGAAACTGATTGGAACCTAGAGTGGAAAAAACATTTCAAACCTTTTCAAGTAGGAAAAAACATTCTCATTAAACCATCTTGGGAAAAAATAGAAGAAGATACTGATAAGATAGTTATAGAAATAGACCCAGGAATGGCTTTTGGAACCGGTACACATGCCACAACTCTAATGTGTATTGAAGCACTAGAAAAATATATAGAGAAAGATTATTTAGTATATGATATAGGTACTGGTAGTGGAATATTGTCAGTAGCAGCAGCTAAGCTAGGAGCTACTGCCTTAGGAATAGATATAGACGAAGATTCTGTTAGAACGGCTAAAGACAATGTTAAAATCAATAAGTGTGCTGATAAAGTAAAGATAATTAAAGGAAATTTGTTAAATAAAGTAATGGACAAGTCTGACATTATCGTTTCAAATATTATTGCTGATGCAATAATTAATATGAGTGGTAGTTTAAATAAATTTCTTAAAGAAGGTGGGTATTTTATAGCATCAGGAATACTCCAAAACAAAGAAGACGAAGTAGTAGAGGCATTAAAAGCAAATAATTTCCAAATTTTAGAAAACAATATAATGGATGAATGGTTATGTATTGTTGCAAGGAAAGAGATTAATGAATAGATTTTTTGTTAGTGAAATAGACAAAGACCTTGTGGCCATAACTGGAAATGATTATAATCATGCAAAAAAAGTTTTAAGACTTGGTGAAAATGATGAAATCTATGCAGTATATAAAGAAAAAGAATATGTTGCCAAAATAAAGTTAGATGATGGAAAAAATTTGATTATTGAGAATATAAAAGAAACTAAGGTTTTAAGAGAACCTAATGTAAATATTCATATATATCAATCCTTACCTAAATCAAGTAAAATGGATTATATTGTACAAAAGAATGTTGAAATTGGAATAAATAAACTAACTCCTATTATTAGTGATAGGAGTTTAGTTAAAATTAAAAACAATAAAAAGGAAAAGAAAAAGCTTCAAAGATGGAATAAAATATCAGAAGAAGCAGCAAAACAATCTATGAGAAATAAAATTCCACAGATAAAAAGTGTATTATCTTTTGAAAATATGATTCAAGAATTAAAAAGCAATATAAATGATGGGGATAGAGAAGTAATAGTTCCTTATGAAAATGAGCTTATAAAAAGTGCCAAACATATAAATTATAAGAAGAAAAATTACTCAGTTGTTATTGGACCTGAAGGCGGGTTTGAAAGAAAAGAAATAGATAGATTGTTAGAAATAGGTGCAAAACCAATTACTTTAGGCCCTAGAATACTAAGGAGCGAAACAGCTGCCTTGGTTTTAAGTACTATAATTATTTATGAAACAGGTAATATGAGGAGAAAATTATGAATGTAGCCTTTTATACACTAGGTTGTAAAGTAAATCAATATGAAACAGAAGCGATGAAGAATCTATTTAAAAAAAATGGACATAAGATAGTTGAGGAAACTGAAAAGGCTGATATATTTATTATTAACTCCTGTACAGTAACCAGCGCAAGTGATAGAAAAACTCGACAAACAATAAGGAAGTTTAAGAAGAAAAATACTGATTCTATAGTTGTACTAACAGGATGTTATAGTCAAAATTATGGTGAAGATTTGAAAAAAAATCTAAATATAGATATAATCATAGGTACAAAAGAAAAAAGCAAAATATTAGAAATTACCAATGACTATATAAAAAAGCATATAAAACATGATAATGTAGAAGAATTTGAAAAGAATGAAAAATATGAGGAATTTGATATAATACAATGGGAATCGAGAACGAGAGCTAATATTAAAATTCAAGATGGATGCGATCAATACTGTTCATATTGTATAATACCTTATGTAAGGGGACCTAGTAGAAGTAGAGATAGAAAAAAAATCTTAAAAGAAATCGAAAATTTATCTCATAAAAACTATAAAGAAATAATAGTAAATGGAATAAATCTTTCAGCTTTAGGCAAGGATGATAACGAAGGAAGCTTAGTAGATTTAATAAAGGATATTGATAAATTAGATATAGATTCAAGAATAAGATTTGGATCTTTGGATTCTGTGATTATCAATGAAGAAATGATGAAAGTTATTTCTGGAAATCGAATATTTGCTAAACATTTTCATTTGTCACTACAAAGTGGCTCTAATTCTGTTTTAAAGAGAATGAACAGGAATTATACTAAAGAAGAATTTAAAGAAAAAGTTGAAATTATAAGAAAATATATTCCTAATTGTGGGATAACTACTGATATAATAGTAGGTTTTCCTGGAGAGACAGAAGAAGAATTTAAGGAGACTTATGAATTTGTCAAAAAAATAGGATTTTCAAGAATTCATGTTTTTAAATTTTCTCCTCGTGAAGGCACTAGAGCTTATAAAATGAAGAAAAAAGTAAATGGTAAGATTAAAAACAAAAGAAGTCGAAAAATGATAGAATTGGCTGAAGTGCTTGAGAAAGAGTTTTGTGAAAAATTCCTAGGAAAAGAAGTCGAAGTTCTATTTGAAAAACAAAACCATGAAGGTTTTTATGAAGGCTATACAAGTAATTATTTGCATTTTAAATATAAAAGCAAGCAAAATCTAGAAAATAAGCTTGAAAAACATTTTGTAAAAAATATTTCAAAAAATAAACTTTTAGGATAGCGGAGGTGAAGAAGTGAGTGATTGTGTTTTTTGTAAAATAGTAAATGGTGAAATTCCTTGTGACAAGGTTTATGAAGATGATAAAATTTTAGTTTTTCATGACATCGAACCAGAAGCACCAGTACATGTTTTAATTATCCCTAAGACCCATATATCAACCCTTAATGACGTTGAAAACGGAAACAGCAGGGTCATTAGCCACATATTCGAAAAAATCCCTGAAATAGCGAATACTTTAAGTGTGGATAAATCGGGATATAGAGTAGTTTCTAACTGTGGAAAAGATGCTGTTCAGACTGTAGACCATATACATTTTCATCTTTTAGGAAAACGAACTTTACAGTGGCCACCAGGTTAAATAAAAAAATCATTGAAATTAGTAATCATATAATGTATAATTAACAAGTGTTTCAAGCAACATATTTATGTACTATGAGAGGAGGGTAGCAAATGACGGAAATTAAAGTAAGAGAAAACGAATCATTAGACAGCGCTCTCAAGAGATTTAAAAGACAATGTGCTATCACTGGCGTTCTTACAGAAGCTAGAAAAAGAGAACATTATGAGAAGCCAAGTGTAAAAAGAAAAAAGAAAGCTGAAGCAGCAAGAAGAAAACTTAAAAAGAAAACAAGATAATTGAGGTGTATAATGCATGTCTTTGAAAAAAAGACTGATGGAAGATTTAAAAACTTCCATGAAAAACAAAGATAAAATTAAAAAAAATGCTATTACCCTAGTAAGATCATCTATCAAACAGCAAGAAGTAGATAACAGAACAGACCTTAATGATGAGGATATTATAGATATAATATCAAAACAAATTAAGCAAAAGAAAAATAGTATAGAGGATTTTAGAAAAGGAAATAGAGAAGACCTAATAGACTTAACAGAAGAAGAAATATCAATATTAAAAACCTATATGCCTGAACAGCTTTCTGATGACGAATTAGAAGATATCGTGAGAAAAGCTATCGAAGAAACTAAAGCAGAAACGAAAAGAGATATCGGAAAGGTAATGAGTCAAGTGATGCCATTAGTCAAAGGGAGAGCTGACGGGAATCAAGTTAATAAAATTGTTATGAGATATTTAAATTAAAATAAGGCCCCTTTAAAGGGGTCTTAATTTAATTTAAATAAAGTAGTATAAGAATAGATCATATGATATTATATAAATATAAGTAAGGAGGCTAAATGAAAACAAAAGAAAAAATTATAGACTTAGAATCAAATAATTTATACAGAGAAATAGCAGGAAATATGGATGAAAATTTCAAAGAAATTTCTAAGATGTATGATGTAGATATAGTTGTTAGAGAAAACAAGTTAAAATTAATAGGCGAAGATAATCAAGTAGAAACTGTTTCAAATATAATAAATGAAATGATAAAAACTATAAAAAAAGAAGGTACTGTAAATAAACAAAGATTAAACTACCTTCTAGATTTATATATAGATAAATACGAAGGTAATTTAGATAAATTATTAAATGATATAGTTGCTTTAACTTCTAATGGAAGAACTATAAAACCAAAAACTCTAGGACAAAAGCGTTATATTGATAATATCAGAAAAAACGATATAGTTTTTAGTATAGGGCCTGCAGGTACTGGGAAAACATACCTAGCTGTTGCTATGGCAGTAAATTCTTTTAGAAAAAAAGAGGTTGAAAGGATTATTTTGACAAGACCGGCAGTTGAAGCAGGTGAAAAATTAGGATTTCTTCCTGGAGATATGCAGGATAAAGTGGATCCTTATCTTAGACCTTTGTATGATGCCTTGTTCGATATAATGGGACCAGATAATTATATGAATAATCTTGAAAAAGGTTTAATTGAAATTGCTCCTCTAGCATATATGAGAGGAAGAACAATAGATTCAGCATTTATAATATTAGATGAAGCTCAAAATACTACTAAAGAGCAGATGAAGATGTTTTTAACTAGACTAGGTTATGGTTCTAAAGCAATAGTAACAGGAGATGTTACTCAAGTAGATTTGCCAAGAGGTAAAAAATCTGGATTAAAACAGGTAGAAAAAATATTGAAAAATATTCCAGGGATAGGATTTATGTATTTTGATAAAAAGGACGTAGTTAGGCATAAATTGGTCCAAAATATTATAAGTGCATATGAAAAATATGAAGGTGGTAAAGTATCTGATGGAAGTTCTAATAGATAACAGGCAAAAAATAAGATCAATAACAAAAGAGGAAATAGCACTAATTGAAAGGGCAGTAGAAGCCTGTTTAGAAGAAGAAAATACAGATAAAAATGTAGAGATAAGCCTATCTTTTGTAGAAAATAAAGAAATTCAAGAACTCAATGGAAAATATAGAGGCAAAAACTATCCTACTGATGTTCTTTCTTTTCCCCTTAATGAGGATATAGAAGGATTAATTATATTGGGAGATATTATAGTTTCCATAGATAAGGTTATAGAGCAAGCTTATGAATATAATCATGTATTTGAAAGAGAGTTAATTTATCTTATAATACACGGTATGTTTCATTTGTTAGGATACGACCATATAAATGAAGAAGATAAAAAGATTATGAGAGATAAGGAAAAAAAAATAACAAAAAAATTAGAATTATTTAGACAATAGGAGATTTTATGAAAAAATCATTATACTTTATTTTGCTTATATTTATATTAATTACAGTTACATCCTGCGGATCAGATGGACAAAATATTGAAGAAAAAGAACCATTGGAAGAAGAACCTAAAGATGAGGAGACAGGAGAAAAAATAGAAGAGGAAGATATTAAAAAACCTGAAGAGGTAGATCCAAAAGAAGAAGCATTAAAGCTTATAGAAAATTTAAAAAACGAAGGATTTGTTCAATCAAATTTAAATGGGACTTATCTAGTAGAAGAAGATTTTGACCTTAGACCTGTAGCAGTAATGTATGATAACCATCCTTATGCAAGATGGCAAGCTGGTATTGTTAAAGCAGACATAGTTTACGAATGCGAAGTGGAATTTCCATTCACTAGATATTTAGCTGTTTTTCAAGATAAAAAACCAGAACATATTGGACCTGTTAGAAGCGCAAGGCCTTATTATTTGAGATATGCATTAGAGTATGATTCTATTTATGTACATGTAGGTGGTAGTAATGATGCTAAGTCTAAAATAGAGGATTATTATATGGCAAATGTTGATGGATTATATAGTGGAAATTTCTGGAGATATAATGATACCGGCAAGTCTATTCCAAATAATATGTATACAGATATGGAAAATTTAAGAGATGCACAGAAGTCATATGGATATAGGATGGATGGAGATTTCGAGGGTTATAAATTCAATGATATTGTAAGGCCTATAAATGAAAAATTGTCATCAGAAGATTGTAGTCAGATAAATATCATATTCAATTCTCATTATGAAGTTGATTTTTCATATGATGAAAATGAAGAAATTTATAATAGATATGTAAATGGTGAAAAACAAATTGATGAATATTATGAAGAAGATATAAAAGCTTCTAATATCATATTAATAAAAACCTCAAAAAGAGTATTAGATGACGTAGGAAGGTTGGCCATAACTACTGTTGGTGAAGGAAAAGGAACTTATATAACAAAAGGTAAATTGACTGATATTACTTGGGAAAAAGAAAAATATAATAAAAAAACATATTTTTATTACGAGAATGGAGAAGAGTTAATACTGAATCCTGGTCAAACTTGGATTGAGCTTGTAACTCAGGATACATCTATAAATAGTGAAGAGGAGTGATTAAATGTACAAAAAATTAATAGAAAAAGCAGTAGAGGCAAGGAAAAATGCTTACGTACCTTATTCAAAATTTATTGTAGGAGCAGCAGTTAAAACAAAAGAGGGGAAGTATTTTACCGGATGTAATATAGAGTCTGCGTCTTTTACACCAACTATATGTGCAGAGAGAACTGCAATATCTAAAGCAGTGTCAGAAGGGTATAGAGAATTTGAAGCTATAGCTGTAGTTGGAAGTCTTGAAGATTATACATACCCTTGTGGAGTTTGCAGACAGTTTATTGTGGAATTTGGTAAAAATACAAAGGTTATTATAGCAAAAAACACAGAAGAGTATAAGGTTTATAAAATTAGCGATTTGCTTCCCAATAGTTTTGGACCGGAGGATATGAAAGATGTTTAAATCTGGATTTGTAACTATTATAGGAAGACCAAACGTAGGTAAATCTACTATTATAAATAAAATTATTGGTGAAAAAGTTTCTATTATATCAGACAAACCCCAAACTACGAGAAATAAAATTCAGGCTGTATTTACTGATGAAGATAGTCAGGTTATATTTATAGATACACCTGGTATACATAAACCTAAAAATAAATTAGGTGAGTATATGGGAGAAGAAATAGATAGCTCTTTGGAAGGCATGGATTTAGTTATATTTATGACTGATGAAAAAAAAGCCCTTGGTCCAGGTGATAGGTATATTATTGAAAAAATAAAGGGGTTAAAGACACCTGTAATTGGACTTGTTAATAAAATAGACATACATAAAAATATCGTTAATGTTGTATCAGAACTTGTTGAAAGTGGAATATTTCATAAGGTTTTTCCTATATCTGCTTCTAAAGGTATAAATTTAGAAGATTTAATAAATGAGATAAAAGGAAATCTTCCAGAAGGACCAAAATATTATCCAGATGAGTATATTACTGATAGACCTGAGAGATTTATAATAGCTGAATTAATAAGAGAAAAAGCTCTTAATTTTTTAATGCAGGAAGTGCCCCACGGTGTAGGTGTTTATATAGATAAAATTGAAGGTAGTGAAGAGGGAAAAAGTATAAATATTAATGCTACTATAATGTGTGAGAAAAAATCCCATAAAGGAATAATTATTGGTAAACAGGGCTCTATGCTTAAAAAAATAGGAACAGCATCAAGAAAAGAAATCAATAAACTTTTAGGAAGCAGAACTCATTTAGATTTATGGGTTAAAATAAAAAAAGACTGGCGCGATGATGAAAAAACTCTCAAAGAGCTGGGGTATAGAGATTGGTGATATAGTTGATTGTAAAAGATCAGATAATAATACTAAAAGAAGTTGAGTACAAAGATTACCATAAGATAATCCACGGATTCAGCAGAAATAACGGAAAAATAAATTTTATAGCAAGAAATGCAAGGAAAACTAGAAATAAGAATATAAGCCCATTGAAACTTTTTTCTTATGTAGATGTTATTTTATATAATGGAAAGGGCTTACCAATTCTTAATAATTCTGAAATAATTAATAACTTTTATAAAATAAATGATGACTATAATAAATATGTTTATGCTTGTTATATAGCAGAACTATTAAATAATATAGTTGTAGAAGAACCTAATGAGAAAATTTTCGAAATGGTTCTAAAATTTTTTACTTTAATTGAAGAATACAAAGATATAAGCAATATTGTTACGGGATTTGAATTAAAATTAATAAGCATTCTTGGATTTAGACCTCAATTGTCTTTTTGCGTATCCTGTCATAAAAAATCATATAATAGTTTTAGTATTAATGAAGGTGGTCTAACATGCGCGGACTGCGAAAAAAATGATGATTATTTAACCAAAATAAATGATAGCGATATTAGGATTTTGAATAAACTAATAGGGTTTAAATTCGAAGAAATCAATGATATGAATATACCTATTCATATAAAAAGAATAGTAAGGAACTATTTAATGTATCATATAGATAAGTATGATTTTAAAAGTTTGAAGCTACTGGAGGATTTGTAATGGATAAAAAAATGAATATTATAGATGAAATAGTAAAAAGAACAGATACAACTTATAAAGAAGCAAAGGAAGCTTACGAAAAAGCTGATGAAGATCTTCTTAATGCCATAATTTATTTAGAAGAAAAGAAAGGTAAGAAATCTTTCAGCGATGATGATGTAATAGAAGAATTAAAAAAGATGGTTAATGAAGTAAATGCAAGTAAAATAATAGTAAAAAAGGGAGAAGAAACAGTTATAAATCTACCTATTACCGCAGGAGCTATTGGTTTAGTATTAGCACCACTTTTAAGTATAGGGGGACTAACTGTGGCAATGTTGTCTAAATATGAAATTACTATTATATCAAAAGAGGGTAAAGAATATAATTTAAACGAAAAATTTAAAGAATCTAAGAAGAAATATACAGAGGGTAAATAAATTGACTTTTTGAAAAATAAGTGTTAAATTATTAGTACAAAATTGCTTGATTATAATACTACGATGATAAAGAATAGTAGTCGGTTCAATATAAGACAGAGAGTTGGGTATAGGTGGAAGCCCAGTATTGAGAATTGATGAAGGCGCTTTTAGTATTTATGATTTAAAGTGGGTGTTAAAACACCAAATAGGGTGGAACCGCGGAATTTAACTTTCGTCCCTATATAGGGATGGAAGTTTTTTGATTTTTTGAAAGGAGAAGAAAATGGCAAAAAAGGAAAAAGATAAATTAGACAAACTGGTAGCAATTTCTAAAAGTAGAGGAATTATATTTCCAGGATCAGAAATATATGGAGGATTAGCTAATACTTGGGATTACGGACCAGTAGGGGTAGAAATTAAAAACAACATAAAAAAGCTATGGTGGAAAAAATTTGTTCAAGAGAGCACTTTAAATGTAGGACTTGATTCATCTATTTTAATGAATCCTAAAACTTGGGAGGCGTCAGGGCACTTAGATGGTTTTAATGATCCTTTGATGGATTGTAAAAAGTGTAAAACAAGATACAGAGCAGATAAACTCATAGAAGATTTTATGAGAAGTCAAGACGATGAAACAGTAGTAGATGGTTGGAGTAATGATAAATTAAAAGCTTTTATAGAAAAAAATAATATTTCTTGTCCAAACTGTGGTAGCAAAGAATTTACAGATATACGTGAATTTAATTTGATGTTTAAAACCTTCCAAGGAGTTACTGAAGATTCACAATCAGAGATATTTCTTCGTCCTGAAACAGCTCAAGGTATATTTGTAAACTTTAGAAACATCGCTAGGACATCTAGAAAAAAAATACCATTTGGAATTGGACAAATAGGAAAATCCTTTAGAAATGAGATAACACCAGGTAATTTTATTTTTAGAACAAGAGAATTTGAGCAAATGGAATTGGAATTTTTCTGTGAACCTGGGGAAGATATAAAGTGGTTTAACTATTGGAAAGAATTTTGTATAAATTGGTTGCATGAACTGGATATGAATCCTGAAAATTTAAGATTTAGAGATCATGACGAAGATGAATTATCCCACTATAGTAATGCAACTTCAGATATAGAATACAAATTCCCATTTGGTTGGGGAGAACTATGGGGTATTGCAGATAGAACGGATTTTGATTTAAAACAACATCAAGAACATTCAAATCAAGATATGCATTATACAGATCCATATAACGGTAGCAAATATATACCTTACTGTATAGAACCGGCATTAGGCGTTGACAGATTGATGTTGGCAATACTTATAGATGCTTATAAAGAAGAAAAACTTGAAAACGGAAAAGAAAGAATAGTTTTAAATTTGCACCCTTCGATTTCAGCATTCAAAGCTGCTATATTTCCTCTTACTAAGAAATTGAATGAGCAGGCTGAAGAAGTATTTCATGAATTATCAAAATATTTCAATGTTGATTATGATGATTCAGGAAGTATAGGTAAAAGATATAGAAGACACGACGAAATAGGTACACCTTACTGCATTACTTATGACTTTGATTCTTTAGAAGATGGATGTGTTACAGTCCGAGATAGAGATACGATGGAACAAAAAAGAGTGAAAATTGATGAACTTAAATCCTATGTGGAAAAAAGAATAAAACTATAGCATCGGGGAAGTGATTAAAATCAAATTTTCTAAAAGACAAAGCAGAATAATTGAAATAGTAAAAAAATATGAGCCTATTACTGGAGAGAATATTGCAAGCATGCTGGATTTGACAAGAGGTGCTTTGAGACCTGATTTAGCTATACTTACAATGTTAAATATTCTAGAAGCTAAACCTAAAATTGGATACTTTTATAATAAAAAAAATACCGGATTAAATAACAAGTTATTAGGTAGAGTAAAAGTTAATGATTTGAAATCACTTCCAATTGTTGTAACAAAAAATACTAAGATTTATGATGCTGCTGTTACTATGTTTGTTGAAAATGTAGGAACCATATTTATTGTAGAAGAAGGCATACTTCAGGGAGTTATATCCAGGAAAGATCTTTTGAAAGCTTCGTTAGGGGGAGGAAATCCGGCTGATATACCTGTTGGAGTTGTTATGACAAGAATGCCTAAAATAATTTACTGCAAAGATGATGAAAGTTTAATAGTAATCTTAAGGAAAATAGTAGATAATGAAATAGATTGTTTACCAGTAATTGAAGATACAAAAAAAGGATTAAAAGTTGTCGGTAGAATTTCTAAGACAAATATTGTTAATTGTTTATACGATACACTTAAATGAAAGGAGAAAAAATGAAAAATCTAAATATTTTAGCTGTATCAGATTCTATCGGAGAAACAGCCGAACAAATTTCAAGGGCTGTTCTAAGACAGTTTGAGGTAGATAATCAAAATATAATAAGGTTTCCAAATGTGAATGAAAAAGATAAAATAGATAAAATCCTAGATCAAGCAGAAGAGCAAAAGGCAGTTGTTGTTTTCACAATTGTAATAAATGAACTTAAAAAATATATAATCGAAAAATCTAGAGAAAGAAATATAATTGCAATTGATGTTATAACCCCCTTGATGAATCCCTTAATGGAACATTTAGGACTAAAGCCTAAAGAGAGTCCAGGCTTGCTGAGGGAAATGGATGAAAGGTATTATAAAAGAGTTGAAGCAATAGAATTCGCTGTAAAATATGATGATGGGAAAAGTACAAAAGGTATAAAGGAAGCAGATATAGTTTTAATAGGGATTTCTAGAACATCAAAGACTCCATTAAGTATGTATATGGCAAACCAAAATATAAAGGTCACCAATTTCCCTATAGTACCGGAAGTGGAACCTCCTAAGGAAATATTTGAAATTAAATCTAAAAAAATTGTAGGTTTGACAGCTAATCCAGAGCATTTGAACAGAATAAGAAAAGAGAGACTCAAAGCATTGGGTCTTAAGGACAATGCAAGTTATGCAGATTTGAACAGAATAGTTGAAGAACTAGAATATTCTACAAAACTGATGAAAAAAATAGGTTGTAAAGTTATAGATATATCAAATAAAGCTATAGAAGAAACAGCAGGTATAATTTTGAATTGGTATAATGAAACAAATAGTAATAGAAGGTGAGATATTGAATTTAAGGGAAGATTATGAAAAATTTGAAAATAATAGACTTTCTAAATATGGGTGTAAGTCAATAAACTCTATAGGAAGGGAAATGGAAGAAGAAGAATGTAAAATTCGAACTAAATTTCAAAGAGATAGAGATAGAATTATTCATTCAAAAGCTTTTAGAAGATTAAAACATAAGACTCAGGTTTTTTTAGCTCCAGAAGGAGATCATTATAGAACAAGACTTACTCATACTTTAGAGGTGAGTCAAATTTCAAGAACTATAGCAAGAGCATTAAAATTAAATGAAGACTTAACAGAGGCTATTTCATTAGGACATGACCTAGGCCATACTCCTTTCGGTCATAATGGTGAAAAAACACTAAAAGATATTACGTCTTTTGGTTTTGAACATAATATTCAAAGTCTAAGAGTGGTAGACTTACTGGAAAAGCATAAAGAACGACAAGGATTAAATCTTACTTTTGAAGTTAGAGACGGGATTTTGAACCATAGAGGAGATGGTATCCCTATAACATTGGAAGGAAGAATAGTAAAAACAGCAGATAGAATAGCTTATTTAAACCACGACATAGATGATGCTGTCAGGGCTGGAGTTATAAAGAATAATGATATTCCAAAGGATGTAATTGACATTTTGGGAAAAAGTCACGGTGAGAGAATTAATAACATGGTAGTAGATATGATTGAAAAAAGCCTAGGAAAAGAAGATATAGCAATGAGCACAAATGCTAAGAATGCAATGGATAATCTTAGAAGATTTATGTTTGAAAGAATATATTTAAATACTGAGGCAAAGAGTGAAAATTATAAAGCAGAAAAAATATTAAGAGATTTATTTTACTATTATATGGATAATCCTAATGAAATACCAAAAGATACTTTTAGCATTGATGAAGATAGGGAAGTAAGAGTGAAGGATTATATTGCAGGAATGACAGATAGATATGCAATAAAAAAATATAAGGATATATTTATGCCTCTTCCTTGGGACAAATAACTTGACATGGTAATAATATTAATATATAATATAACATCGATGTTTCGGGATAGAATGGTGATGATATGCCATACGATTTAACAGAAGAAAAATTAGAAGAAATAAAAGACGTTAATGATATAGTTGATGTAGTTGGGGAATTCGTAGAGTTAAAAAGAGCAGGTACAAACTATAAAGCTTTGTGTCCTTTTCATAACGAAAAAACACCATCTTTTGTGGTTTCTCCAGAAAAACAAATATATCATTGTTTTGGGTGTGGAGAAGGAGGAGATGTCCTTTCTTTTTTAATGAAACACAATAATTATTCTTTTATTGAGGCAGCAGAGTATTTAGCAAAAAAAGCAGGTATCAAGTTGGAACATGTATCTAAAAAAGAAACAAAAAAGAAAAATACTTTGTATGAAATCAACAGAGAAGCAGGGCTTTTTTTCTACAAAAATTTAGCGAAATCAAAGAAAGCTTTAGATTATTTTTCAAATAGAGGCATAAAAACCAGAGTAATTAAAAGCTTTGGATTAGGTTATGCTTTAGATAGTTGGGAAGCTTTATACAATCATTTGAAAAATAAAAATTATAAAGATGAAGATATACTAAAAACTGGGTTGATTATTGGTCGAGATAAAAAACAAGGATATTACGATAGATTTAGAAATAGAGTGATATTTCCGATAATAGATACTAAAAAGAGAATAATTGGCTTTGGAGGTAGAGTTTTAGATAACTCATTACCTAAATATTTAAATTCTCCTGATTCAGATGTTTTTTATAAAGGGAGAAATCTTTATAATCTTAACAATGCCTTAAAGAACAAAGATATAAATTATGTTATATTGACAGAAGGATATATGGACGTTATAAAACTATCATCATTTGGGTATAATAATACTGTAGCATCTTTAGGTACATCATTTACCAAATATCAAGTAAAATTACTAAAAAAGTATTTTGATGAATTTTATATTGCATATGACTCAGATAAATCAGGAATCAAGGCAGCTATAAAAGCTTTAAATCTATTTAAAAATTACAATATAGATGCAAAAGTTATAACATTTCCAGATAATATGGATCCCGATGATTACATAACTAAATACGGTAAAGTAAAATTTAAAGAAAAAATCAATAATGCTTCTGAGTACTTTAGCTTTTTAGATGATTATTATTCTAATATTTATGATATAAATTCAAATAAGGGAAAAGTGGAGTACATAGAAAATTTTTTACACAATGTAAAGAATATTACAAACTCTATTGAAAGAGAATTGGTAATTGAAAAAATTTCTGAGAAAACAAACATTTCAAAAGAAAATTTATTAAATGAATACAACAAAAAAATTTCCAAGAAAAACATTAAACAAAAACCTATTAGAAAGAACAAGGATAGAAAAAAAGCTATTAGGGATTTAGATTTAGGAAGTTATTTAGATAAACTTTTAGATTTAGCATCATATGACGACGAGCTTTTTGAATATATATTAAGTAAATATAAAGATAAATTTACAGAAATATTTGGGAATGACTTTCATATTAATTATAAGCCTAAAGAAAATTCGAATCTTGGCGATGTTGAGGTATCAACTGATGAATTGGATTTTCTTGCTAATAAAATCTTAATAAAAGATAAGGAAAAGAGATTGCTAGTTTTAAGGGAGAGTTTGAACAAAGACCCCAATAATGAAGAATTACTTTCAAAAATAAACAAAGTATATAAAGAAATAAATATATTAAGACAAGGGGGTATCAATTAATAATGGATAAGAAATTTGATAAAATAAAAAATAAGTTTATTAAAAAGGGTAAAAAAGATGGTATAGTTCAATATAAAGCCATAGAAAAAGAACTGGAAAAATTAGAAGATATTGATCCAGATTCTATTGATGAATTTTATAAAGAATT